>NZ_JBYTEO010000050.1:0-52411 GCF_058791355.1 Pseudomonas sp. EB271-G4-1 | reverse complement strand
GCCGAAGGCTGCGATCTTTTGATCTTGCTTTTTAAAAGATCAAAAGATCGCAGCCTTCGGCAGCTCCTACAGGGAAATGGTTTACGCGGCTTTACGGAATACAAACACCAGTCCGACGATAATCAGCACCATGCCGAGGATGCTCAACATCGCCAGTCGATTGCCGAAAATCAGGTAATCCATCACGGCCGTCACGGCGGGTACCAGATAGAACAGGCTGGTGACATTCACCAGATTGCCCCGGGCGATCAAGCGGTACAGCAACAAGGTCGCCAGCACCGACACCACCAGGCCCATCCACAACACGGGCACGATGAAACCGCTACCGTGTTCGAAATGAAAGGGCTGGAACGGCACGAAAATCCCGCAAAGCAACAGCCCCGCCAGGTACTGCACCGGCAGCGTGCCGAGCGGATTGTCGGTGATGCGTTTCTGCATGATCGAACCGAAGGTCATGCTCACCAGCGCCAGCAAGCCAAAGAGCATCCCGGCCAGCGACATGCCGGCCAGGCCGATGCCCTGATAGACCACCATGATCAAGCCGGTCAAGCCCAGCGACAGGCCGAACATTCGGCTGGCTGAGCGCTGACGCTCCATGAGCACCACCGTGAGAATCGGTTGCACGCCCATGATGGTCGCCATCACTCCGGGCGTGACCTTGAGGTCGAGCGCCAGCAGATAAAAAATCTGGTACGCCCCCAGCAACACCAAACCGGTGGCCATCGCATACCGCATCGCCTTGCCGCCCTTGGGCAACTTCAATTTGAGCAACGGCATCAACAACACCAGGCCGCACAAGGCGATGACGAAGCGAATCAACAGAAAGGCAAAGGGTGACGCATGGGCCAACCCCCACTTGGAGAAGATCGCCCCGCTGCTCCACAGCAGAACGAACAGGCTCGTGGAAGCCGCCGCGAGCGCGGACTTTTTTGAAAGGACAAACATGAAATACCACCTGTAGTCAGGCAAGAAGCCAACTCAGCCGAAGCTGAAATCCAGTAGTTTTTTTACGGGCGTATTTGCAGGCGGGCAGGGAAACAGCAGAAAACGCTGATCAGCCCGAAATGCCAACACCCGGCGGCGCTACGACTGCGCACACCGACGTGCTACTGACAGGTGGAGGGTAATGACTGATCTGCACAGGCTGCTGGTTCCCGCACGGCACGACGCCAGCGTTGACCGCTGAATCGACTACCGCGTTGATGAGGGATGCAGGCATTGGGCTGATCTTTTTCGAGGGATTAAGAAAGCAGGTCATGAGGACCTGCTTGTGTTGACTATACCCAGAGCTCGACACCCTTGGCAATGCATTGGAAGGCGTGACAGGCATCAACCCGCTTGCAAAAGACGGTTGAGGTACTGGCCGTAACCATTTTTCGCCAAGGGGGCCGCCAGTCTTTGCAACTGATCGGCATCGATCCATTTCTGCCGGAAAGCAATTTCTTCAGGGCACGCGACTTTCAGGCCCTGGCGACGTTCGAGCGTGGCAATGAACAGACTGGCATCGAGCAGTGAGTCGTGAGTCCCGGTATCCAGCCAGGCATAACCGCGCCCCATGATTTCTACCGACAGGTTGCCCTGGTCCAGGTAAAGACTGTTGATATCGGTGATTTCCAGCTCGCCACGCGCCGATGGCTTGATGCTCTTTGCCATCTCGACCACGTCCTGGTCATAGAAATACAAGCCGGTGACCGCAAAGTTCGACTTGGGCTTGAGTGGCTTTTCTTCCAGGCTGATCGCCTTGCCCTGGCCGTCGAACTCGACCACGCCGTAACGCTCCGGGTCATTGACGTGATAGGCAAAGACACTCGCCCCGGACTGGCGCGCCATGGCACTTTGCAGGATGTTGATGAAGTCGTGGCCGTGATAGATGTTGTCACCCAGGACCAGGGCGCTGGGGTCGTTGCCGATAAAGTCTTCGCCGATGATGAATGCCTGCGCCAGGCCATCGGGCGAAGGCTGCACGGCATAGGTAATGTTCAGGCCCCAACGGGCGCCATCCCCCAGCAGCTGCTCGAAACGCGGAGTGTCCTGGGGTGTGGAAATGATCAGGATATCGCGGATACCCGCCAGCATCAGGGTGCTCAGTGGGTAGTAGATCATCGGCTTGTCGTAAACCGGCAGCAGCTGCTTGGAGATGGACAGTGTCGCCGGATGCAGACGTGTACCGGAGCCGCCGGCAAGGATGATGCCTTTACGATTGAGCATATTCATTTCTCCAGTATTTCTGCGAGCATCCGTGTCACGCCGACTTTCCAGTCAGGCAAGCTCAGCGCAAAGGCCTTTTGCAATTTTCGCGTATCGAGTCGGGAGTTGCCTGGGCGTCGTGCCGGCGTCGGGTACGCCTCGGTGCCGATCGCCTCGACCATTGCCGGGGTTACCTTGAGATTCATGCCTGCGCGCTCGGCTTGTTCTAGTACAAATCGAGCATAGCGACACCAGGTGGTTTCGCCAGTGGCGGCAAGGTGATAGATCCCGCCCAATTGCGGGTCGGCCAGTACGCTGCGGATGACATGGGCGGTCACATCCGCCAGCAATTCGGCACCGGTTGGTGCGCCGAACTGGTCATCGATCACGGCCAGGCTTTCACGTTCACGGGCCAGGCGCAGCATGGTCGTGGCAAAGTTGTTGCCCCGCGCGGAATACACCCAGCTGGTTCGCAAGATCAGATGCGCACAGCCGCTGGCGGCAATCGCCTGTTCGCCGGCCAGCTTGCTGGCGCCATAGACACTCAATGGCGCTACCGGATCAGTTTCCTGCCAGGGTTGGTCGCCAAGCCCTGCGAACACATAATCGGTGGAGTAATGCACCAGCAGAGCCTTGAGCCGTAGCGCCTCTTGCGCCAGCACTGCCGGCGCATCGGCATTGATCCGATAGGCCAGCTGCGATTCGCTTTCGGCCTTGTCGACCGCAGTGTAGGCCGCGGCGTTAACGATAACGTCTGGCGCGAAGCGTTGCACGGTAGTGGCCAGCCCCGGCAAATCATTCAGGTCACCGCAGTACGCCTGGCTTGAGGAGTCCAGAGCCAACACTTCTCCAAGGGGCGCAAGGCTGCGTTGCAGCTCCCACCCCACCTGGCCGTTCTTGCCGAGCAAGAGCAGCTTCATGCGCGGCGCCCGGCATAATTTTTCTCGACCCATTCGCGGTAGGCACCGGACTGGATATTGCGCACCCAATCCTGGTTGTCCAGGTACCACTGGACGGTTTTGCGAATGCCGGTCTCAAAGGTTTCTGCCGGCTTCCAGCCCAGTTCACGTTCGAGTTTGCGGGCATCGATGGCATAACGACGGTCGTGCCCTGGCCGATCGGTCACGTAGCTGATTTGTGCATGGTAGGGTTGCCCGTCCGCGCGCGGACGTAGCTCATCAAGCAGCGCGCAGACGGTGTGCACGATTTCCAGGTTGGTTTTTTCGTTCCAGCCACCGACGTTGTAGACCTCACCCACGCTGCCGGCCTCCAACACGCGGCGGATGGCGCTGCAGTGGTCCTTGACGTACAACCAGTCGCGGATTTGCTGGCCATCGCCATAGACCGGCAATGCCTCACCGGCCAGCGCGTTGACGATCATCAACGGAATCAACTTTTCCGGGAAATGATATGGCCCATAGTTGTTCGAGCAGTTGGTGGTCAGTACGGGCAGGCCATAGGTGTGATGATAGGCGCGCACCAGGTGATCGCTGGCGGCTTTGCTCGCCGAGTAGGGACTGTTGGGTTCATACGCGTGACGTTCGGTGAACGCCGCCTCGTCCTTGGCCAGCGAACCATAGACTTCGTCGGTAGACACATGCAGGAAGCGAAAGGCCTGCAACGAATCGCTCGCCAGCCCTTTTACGTAGGCGCGTACGGCTTCCAGCAAACGAAATGTGCCAACGATGTTGGTGTCGATGAATGCCTGTGGCCCGTGGATGGAGCGGTCGACATGCGACTCGGCGGCAAAATTGAGAATGGCACGGGGCCGGTGCTCTTCGAGCAAGCCTTCGACCAAGGCGCTGTCGCCGATATCGCCTTGCACGAATACATGCTGCGTATTGCCCGTCAGGCTGCTGAGGTTATCCAGGTTGCCGGCATAGGTCAGCTTGTCCAGATTGACTACGGTTTCGTCGGAGTGAGCCAGCCAGTCCAATACGAAGTTTGCCCCAATGAAGCCTGCACCGCCAGTTACCAGGATGGTCATTGATTCAGACCTTTTTCAGTAAGGTTGCGAGGATCGGGCCCAGGTTCTCAAAGACGCATTGCCCCTTCAAAACCGGCAGGCTTGAAAACCGTGCAGCCCGGTTAAAACCCAATGGCGTTACGGCCAAGGCAATTCTGCTGTCGCAAGGGTTGAATTAGGTTTTGAACATTCAGCGCACGCCAGTTCTGCGACCGGCTCCATATACTCTCTGGGCGCCCTGACGGCATTTACGGGCGACATTTGTAATATAGCAAAGCTTCCAAAAATAAAAAAAGATCGCCTGGTGGCGATCTTTTTTCCTGTCGTTGTGGCCAGCAGTTGTTCAGCCCAGCAGCCAATGAGCCAGCAAAGCCAGCACGCCGATCGCCAATACCGGCCGCATTACCCGGTACGCCTTGGGATAACGACGTTTCCACTGCTTGATCGCCCCACTGAACCTGTCGCTGAATCGCTTGCTCCAGGCATAGGCCTGGTTAATCCCGCCTACGCGTTCGTCCGCAAGGTTCTGCGGCGCGGTGGCGCGCCCCAGCAGGCCACTGATCCAGCGGTTGATTCCTGTGATCAAACGATTGCTGAGCGGGCGCTCGATGTCGCAGAACAGGATGACTCGGGGCTTGTCGGTTTCGTTCTTGACCCAGTGTACATAGGTTTCGTCGAACATCACGTCTTCACCGTCACGCCAGGCGTAGGCCTGACCGTCGACGTAGATGCGGCAAGCGTCGCTATTGGGCGTCGCCAACCCCAGGTGATAGCGCAGGGAGCCGGCGAATGGATCGCGGTGCGGATTAAGATGACTGCCCCCCGGCAGCAGGGCGAACATGGCCCCCTTGACGTTGGGAATCGCACTGACCAGCGCCACGGTCTTCGGGCACAGCAGTTCGGCCGAAGGCAAGGGTTTGTCGTACCACTTCAGGTAAAAACGCTTCCAGCCCTTCTTGAAAAACGAACCGAACCCGGCGTCGTTGTTTTTTTCCGCGGCGCGAATGTAACCCTCATCAAACAGGTGCATCGCTTCGTCGCGGATAATTTCCCAGTTGTACTTAAGCACATCCAGCTCGGGAAACTTGCTGCGGTCCAGGTAGGGTTTTGAAGGCACGCCGGAGAACAGGTACATCATGGCGTTGTAGGGGGCAAACAGGGCCGAGTGGTTGACAAATTGACGCAAGACCGGCAACCGCGCCTTGCCGCGCACATGCACATAGTAGGTACTGCCCAGAAACAGCAGCAACAACGACGCTTTTGCGGCAATCGAAACGCTCATCAACAACTCCTTGATCGATAGACATCTGCGCAACGCCATTCCTCGACGCGGCCATAGGCATGATAACCACTACCAATCACGGGGAAAACCCGCGGAACCCGAGATACAGTGTCAAGCAATGCGTAACAAATCACTTCTTAACACAGCGTGCCTGAACGCTTGCTGATCGACGTCATTCACACTCGATGAAGAAGGGATGCCCCCTCTCCACCGTTTGAAGCTTCGCTGCCCGTTACTGCTGATTTTCCTGCTCGGTGAACAGATCGCTGAACAGCATGCTCGACAAGTAACGTTCACCGGAATCCGGAAGGATCACGACAATGGTCTTGCCCTGCATTTCCGGGGTCTCCGCCAGGCGCACCGCCACTGCCATCGCGGCGCCGCAGGAAATGCCGCACAGAATGCCTTCTTCCTGCATCAAGCGCAGGGCCATGGCCTTGGACTCCTCGTCGGTGACCAGTTCCACCCGGTCGACGATCGACAGGTCGAGGTTTTTCGGCACAAAACCGGCACCGATGCCCTGGATCTTGTGCGGGCTGGGTTTGATTTCTTCACCGGCCAACGCTTGTGAAATCACCGGTGATACAGCGGGCTCCACCGCCACCGAGACGATAGGTTTGCCCTGGGTATTCTTGATATACCGCGAAACGCCGGTAATGGTTCCGCCTGTTCCGACACCCGCCACCAATACATCCACCGCACCGTCGGTATCGTTCCAGATCTCGGGCCCGGTGGTCTTTTCGTGGATGGCGGGGTTGGCCGGGTTGTCGAACTGCGCCGGCATGAAGTATTGGGCCGGATCACTGGCGACTATTTCCCCGGCCTTTTCGATCGCACCTTTCATGCCCTTGGCCGGCTCGGTCAGCACCAGTTCCGCCCCCAGCGCCTTGAGTACCTTACGGCGCTCGATGCTCATGGAGGCCGGCATGGTCAGCATCAATTTATAGCCTCGCGCGGCGGCCACGAAGGCCAGGCCGATGCCGGTGTTGCCGGAAGTCGGCTCGACAATGGTCATGCCCGGCTTGAGCCTGCCTGTGCTTTCGGCATCCCAGATCATGTTGGCACCGATCCGGCACTTGACCGAGTAACCGGGGTTGCGTCCCTCTATCTTGGCCAGGATGGTGACGCCGCGCGGCGCGATACGGTTGATCTGCACCAACGGCGTATTACCGATGGAATGGGCATTGTCAGCGTAGATACGGCTCATGGCTGGGTCCTTAACGACAGCATTGAAATAGGGCACCAAGGTAAGCCTCTTGCCCGTAGGCGTCCAGTCAGGTCGAACGTCCGGAGGTGACTGTAGTCAATGCTTTAGAACGCCAGAGAATTACCACCATGAAACGTCGATACCGCTGGCCCTTGTGGAGCTTCACCGGCCTCGTTGTGCTGCTGGTTGCCCTGCACTTCGCCCTGCCCTACCTGGTGCGCGACTACCTCAATGACAGGTTGGCGAACATGGGCGCCTACCGCGGCGAGATCGCCGACGTGGACCTGGCCCTGTGGCGCGGAGCCTACAAGATCAACGGTTTGAAAATCGTCAAGGTCGAGGGCAAGGTGCCGGTGCCCTTCGTCAACGCGCCATTGATCGACCTTTCGGTCAGCTGGCATTCGCTGTGGTATGACCACGCGGTGGTCGCCGAAGTGAAGTTCGTCAAGCCTGAGGTCAACTTCGTCGATGGCGGGGCCAACAAGAAAAACTCGCAAACGGGTGAAGGCACCGACTGGCGCGCCCAACTGGGTAAATTGCTGCCAATAACCCTCAACGAAGTAAAAATCGACGATGGCAAGATCACCTTTCGCAACTTCAACTCCAAACCACCGGTGAACCTGAATGCCACCAAGGTCGACCTGAACATCTACAACCTCACCAACGTGGTCGACTCCAAAGGCAAGCGCGATGCCCGATTCGATGGCAAGGCGCTGCTGCTGGGGCATGCCCCCCTGGAAACCACCGCCACTTTCGATCCACTGAGTAACTTCGAAGACTTCGAGTTTCGCATGCGAGCCCGGGACATTCAGCTCAAACGCATGAACGACTTCGCTTCAGCCTATGGCAAGTTCGATTTCAATGCCGGCCATGGCGACGTCGTGATCGAAGCCCAAGCCAAAAAAGCCAAATTGACGGGCTATATCAAGCCGCTGCTCAGGGATGTCGACGTGTTCAACTGGCAACAGGACGTGGAAAACAAGGACAAGGGGATTTTTCGTTCCATCTGGGAGGCGCTCGTCGGCGGCACCGAAACCGTACTGAAAAACCAGGGCAAGAACCAGTTTGCGACCCGTGTCGAGCTAAGCGGAAACGTCCATCAAAAAGATATCAGCGCGTTCCAGGCGTTTTTGCAGATTTTACGCAATGGTTTCATCCAGGCATTCAATGCTCGCTATGAACAACCCAAGCCGGACGCCGGTTAACGTTGCCGCCAATACTGAGTCAAGATGTGACGCTCCATTCAGAGACTGAATAGGCCGTCTGCGTTCACAGTCGACCGGGCGTCGCGTTATAGTCGAGGCTGACCATTTATATTCCCGCCCTGCCTCGCTCAGGCCGGCGTTACCGTTCGAGGATTAGCAGATGAAGTTCGAAGGCACCCAGGCCTACGTCGCCACCGATGACCTTAAGCTGGCGGTCAACGCCGCCATCACCCTGGAGCGGCCACTGCTGGTCAAGGGTGAACCAGGCACCGGCAAGACCATGCTCGCCGAGCAACTGGCCGACTCCTTTGGCGCCAAGCTGATCACCTGGCACATCAAATCGACCACCAAGGCGCACCAGGGCCTGTACGAGTACGACGCGGTCAGCCGCCTGCGCGACTCGCAGCTGGGCACGGAAAAGGTCCACGACGTTCGCAACTACCTGAAGAAAGGCAAGCTCTGGGAAGCTTTCGAGTCCGAAGAGCGCGTGATCCTGCTGATCGACGAAATCGACAAGGCCGACATCGAGTTCCCCAACGACCTGTTGCAAGAACTCGACAAGATGGAGTTCTACGTCTACGAGATCGACGAGACCATCAAGGCCAAGAAGCGCCCGATCATCATCATCACCTCCAACAACGAGAAAGAGCTGCCGGACGCCTTCCTGCGCCGCTGCTTCTTCCACTACATCGCGTTCCCTGATCGCACCACGATGCAGCGGATCGTCGACGTGCACTACCCGGACATCAAGAAAGACCTGGTCAGCGAAGCACTGGACGTGTTCTTCGACGTGCGCAAGGTGCCGGGCCTGAAGAAGAAGCCTTCGACCTCCGAGCTGGTGGATTGGCTGAAGCTGCTGATGGCCGACAACATCGGCGAAGCGGTGCTGCGCGAACGCGATCCAACCAAGGCCATCCCGCCGCTGGCAGGTGCCCTGGTGAAGAACGAACAGGACGTGCAATTGCTTGAGCGCCTGGCGTTCATGAGTCGTCGCGGTAGTCGTTGATCATCTGGGGCAAATGCCATGCTGCTCAATCTGTTCAATGAAATGCGCGCAGCCAAGGTACCGGTCTCGGTGCGCGAGCTGCTGGACCTGATCAACGCGCTGAAGCAGCGCGTTACCTTCGCTGACATGGACGAGTTCTATTACCTGTCCCGGGCGATCCTGGTGAAGGACGAAAAGCATTTCGACAAGTTCGACCGGGCCTTCGGGGCCTACTTCAATGGTCTGGAAAAGCTCGATGATCATCTTCAGGCGTTGATCCCGGAAGACTGGCTACGCAAGGAATTCGAACGCTCCCTGACCGACGAGGAACGGGCGGCGATCCAGTCCCTCGGTGGCCTCGACAAGCTGATCGAAGAATTCAAGAAACGCCTGGAAGAACAGAAGGAACGCCATGCCGGTGGCAACAAGTGGATCGGCACCGGTGGTACCAGCCCGTTCGGTTCCGGCGGTTTCAACCCGGAAGGCATTCGGGTCGGCGATGCCGGCAAGCGCCAGGGCAAGGCCGTGAAAGTCTGGGATCAGCGCGAGTACAAGAACCTCGACGATTCAGTCGAGCTGGGCACGCGCAACATCAAGGTCGCCCTGCGTCGCTTGCGCAAGTTTGCCCGCCAGGGTGCAGCCGAAGAACTCGATATCGATGGCACCATCGACCACACCGCGAAAGATGCCGGGTTGCTGAACATCCAGATGCGTCCGGAACGGCGCAACACCGTCAAGCTCTTGCTGCTGTTCGATATCGGCGGTTCGATGGACGCCCACGTGAAGATCTGCGAAGAGCTGTTCTCGGCGTGCAAGACCGAGTTCAAGCACCTGGAGTACTTCTACTTCCACAACTTCATTTATGAATCGGTGTGGAAGAACAACATGCGTCGCACCTCCGAACGCACCTCCACCATGGACTTGCTGCATAAATACGGCGCCGATTACAAAGTGATCTTCATCGGTGACGCCGCCATGGCGCCCTACGAAATCACCCAGGCCGGTGGCAGCGTCGAGCACTGGAACGAAGAAGCCGGCTACGTGTGGATGCAGCGGTTCAAGGAGAAGTACAAGAAGCTCATCTGGATCAACCCTTACCCGAAAGATACCTGGGGCTATACCTCGTCGACCAATATCGTCAGGGACTTGATTGAGGACCAGATGTATCCGTTGACGTTGCGGGGGCTTGAGGAAGGGATGCGGTTTCTTTCCAAATAATCTCGGGTGTCTGGTTGGACGCCTTCGCGAGCAGGCTCGCTCCCACAGTTGATCTTTGTAGTACATGAGATCCCTGTGGGAGCGAGCTTGCTCCGGGCGGCGTTCCGACGAAGCTTTTTAATGGTTCAAAAACAGACGCAAATACTCGACCTGCTCATGGTGCGCCACCTCCTGCACCACCGGCCGCAACCGCACCTGCGCCCCCGGCAAACACTGCGCCAATCGCGCCAGCGCCAACGGCGTCAATGCCCCCAACCGCGGATAACCGCCAATGGTCTGCCGATCATTGAGCAGCACGATCGGCTGGCCGTCCGGCGGCACTTGCACAGCCCCCAATGGAATGCCCTCGGAAATCATCGGTTTGCCTTGGTATTGCAACGCCGGTCCCAACAGCCGAATACCCATCCGGTCGGCACGGCTGTCGACGTTCCACACGCTGTTGAATGCATCGAACAGGCTCTGCCCGCTGAACTCACCTATCTGCGCACCGAGCACCAGATCCAACGGCGTATCAAGCTTCAGGTCCGGCCGCTGATCGGCGGTCAATTCGCGCAGCAACATCACCGAATTGCCCGAATAGCTCAAGCTCGCGCCCTTGCTCAGCGCATGGCCCATGCCATCCAGTCCGCCAAGCTCCTCACGCACCACCGTCGAGCTGCTGCCCAACACCTTCGGCGCATCAAAACCACCTGGCGCGGCCAGATAGGCCCGGGCGCCGAGCAAGGGCTGGCTGAACTGCAAACGCTGACCTTTGTTCAGCCGGAAACTGCGCCAGGGTGCCAGCGGCTCGTCGTCCACCCGCGCGCCAAGATCCGCCCCGGCCAGCGCGAGCACGCAATCGTCCTCGGCTACTACGGTGAACCCGCCCAGGGTGATTTCGATCACCGGTGCATCCAGCCCGTTACCCAGCAACCAATTGGCCCACGACATCGAACGCCAATCAGCCGCGCCGCCCTGGGTCACGCCCAGATGGCGCACGCCGAAACGGCCTGCGTCCTGCAACAGGCACAGCGGTGTACTCGCTTCAATCGTCAGACGGCTCATGCCTGGGCCTCCAGTGGCGTGTCGTCACCGCCCAGGTTGATGAATTCGGCATGGTCGACCGCTTCGAAACGCACGGTGTCACCCGGCTGCATCAAGCTGTAGCCGTCACGGTTGCGATCGAACAATTTGGCCGGCGTGCGGCCGATCAGGTTCCAGCCGCCGGGCGATACCACTGGATAGGCGGCCGTCTGCCTTTCGGCGATACCAACACTGCCGGCGGCAACCTTCTTGCGTGGCGTGCTCAGGCGCGGTGCGGCGAGTGCCTCGTCCACCAGGCCCATGAACGCGAACCCCGGTGCGAATCCCAGCGCGAACACCTGATACTCACGTTCGCTATGACGACGGATCACCTCCTCCATCGCCAACCCACTGCGTTGCGACAACAAGCTCAGCTCTGGACCGACGCTCAAGTCGTACCACACCGGCAGCACGTGACATTTGCCACGAGTGCGCGCATTGGGCGACAGGTCGATAAGCGCTTCGGCAATCAATTCCCGGGCCTGGGTCGGGCTCAACGCGGTCAGGTCGTAATGCACCATCAAGGTCGTGTAGGACGGCACCAGGTCGATCAGATCCTTGCCGAACGCCGCCCGCAGGCTTTCACTGGCCGCCAGCATCCATGGCATGTTGGCTTCAGCGATTTCATCGAACAGACGCACCATCAGGCAATCGAGCGCGACCACTTCTACCCGCAGTTTCATGACGCGCCCTGCTGGTTCAAGGCTTCACGAATGCGCCGCACGGCCGCCACCGAACTGGCATTGTCGCCGTGCACGCACAGGGTGTTGGCCTGCAAGTGCAAGGCGCTGCCGTCGCTGGCGGTGAGGTGATCGCCACGGGCGATGATCAACGCCTGCTCGATGATTTTCTCCGGTTCGTGATGCACCGCTCCCGGCAGTTGCCGCGAAACCAGCCTGCCGGCGCTGTCGTAGGCGCGGTCGGCGAAAGCTTCGAACCACAGGGTCACGCCATATTCTTCGCCCAATTGCTGCGCGGCGCTGTTGTCGCGGGTGGCCATCAGCATCAACGGCAGGCTGCGATCGTAGGACGCCACCGCTTGCAGCACGGCGCGCAATTGCGCGGGGTTGGCCATCATGTCGTTGTACATCGCACCGTGGGGTTTGACGTAGCTGACCCGACCGCCCTGGGCGCGGCAGATGCCGTCGAGGGCGCCGATTTGGTAATGCAGGATGTCCTGCAGTTCCTGGGCACCATAGGCCATGGAACGACGGCCAAAACCGACCAGATCCTGGTAAGCCGGATGCGCGCCGATCTGTACACCGTGGCTGAGGGCCAGGCTGACGGTCTTGCGCATGATGCTCGGGTCGCCGGCATGGAAACCACAGGCGATGTTGGCGCAATCGATGAAGGGCATGACTTCCGCGTCCAGACCCATGGTCCAGTTACCGAAACTCTCGCCGATGTCGCAGTTCAATAGCAGGCGGCTCACGCTGAACACTCCTGTAGGCTTTATTCTTTTTAACTGTGGGACATATCCGTATGACACGCCCGCAGATTATCAGTTACTGGGCGTCGAGTTGCTTGCCACGGGTTTCCGGCAAGCTCAGGGCCGCCAGAATCACCACGCCGTAGGACACCGCCGCAAAGGCACCGATACCAACGCTCAATGGCACCGTCTGGCTGAGCAGGCCGATCAGCAGTGGGAACAATGCCGCCAGCGCGCGGCCGATGTTGTAGCAAAAGCCCTGGCCTGAGCCGCGAATGCGGGTCGGGAACAATTCGGTCAGGAACGCGCCCATGCCGCTGAAAATCCCCGAGGCAAAGAAGCCCAGCGGAAAGCCCAGCCACAGCATCACACCGTTGCTGACCGGCATTTGCGTGTACAGCAGCACAATGGTGAACGAGCCGACGGCGAACAGGATGAAGTTCTTTTTACGACCGAGGATGTCGGTCAAATAGGCGCTGATGACGTAACCGACGTACGAGCCGACGATCACCATCGCCAGGTATCCGCCGGTACCGAGTACGCTCAAACCACGCTCGTTTTTCAGGAACGTCGGCAGCCAGGAAGTAATCGCGTAGTAACCGCCCAGCGCACCGGTGGTCAGCAGCGAAGCGCGAATCGTGGTGAAGAGCATGCCGGGGGCGAAGATCTCGTAGAACTTCGACGGATTGCTCGGCGCCTCCTTGGCTTTGGCTTCGCGGTAGATTTCCGGGTCCTTGACCAGGCGGCGAACGAAGATCACGAAAATCGCCGGCACGATGCCTAGGATAAACAGCGCGCGCCAGGCGTCTTCCGGCGGCATGATCGAGAACAGCAGCGCATACAGGATCGCGGTCAGGCCCCAGCCCAGCGCCCACCCCGATTGCACCATGCCCACGGCCTTGCCGCGGTCCTGGGCGCGGATGACTTCGCCGATCAACACCGCGCCGGCGGTCCACTCGCCGCCAAAACCGAAGCCCATCAAGGTCCGCGCAATCAGCAGCTGTTCGTAACTCTGGGCGAAACCGCAAAGGAAGGTGAAGAAGGCAAACCACAGCACGGTCAGTTGCAGGGTGCGCACGCGACCGATGCGGTCGGAGAGAATGCCCGCCACCCAGCCACCAATGGCCGAAGCGATCAGCGTGCTGGTGTGGATCAGCCCGGCCTGGCCGGTGGTGATGCCCCACATGGCAATCAGGGTCGGCACCACGAAGCTGAGCATCTGGGTGTCCATGCCATCCAGGCCATAACCGATCTTGCAGCTCCAGAAGGTGCGGCGTTCCTGCTGATTGATGTTGCGATACCAGTCGAAAGGTCCCGGGCGAGCCGTGGCTTTCGAAATGACGGTGGTGTCGGGCGCACTCATGGCAAATCTCCGCGCTGGTTTTATTGGTATTGTTCTGAGCCCCGACGACGCCTATCGTGGGAACCGGATGTGTCGATTCTTGGACGCGCCAGCCCTCTGCGTCCAACTAATAAAAACCCGCCCTAGCCATAAGAAAAACTTGATCACATGAACCTGAAGTTTCTCGAAACCTTCGTCTGGGTCGCCCGGCTCAAGAGTTTCCGCCTCACCGCCGACAAGCTCTTCACCACCCAGGCGTCGATTTCCAGCCGCATCGCCGTGCTCGAAGGCGAGCTTGGGGTGAAGCTGTTCCTGCGCGACTCGCGCGGTGTGAGCCTGACACCGGAAGGCTTGAAAGTGCTCGAGTACGCCGAGCAGATGATGGACACCATGCAGGCGCTCAAGCATTCGATCGAGACCCGTTCAAGCAAGGCCGGCCGCGTGCGCATCGGTGTCATGGACACGGTGATCCACACCTGGCTAAGCCCGCTGGTGGCGCAGATGACCGATCACTACCCCCTGGTGGAAATCGAACTGGTGGCCGATACATCGCTCAACCTCTGCGATCAGCTGCAAAAAGGCTTTCTCGATGTGATCCTGCAAACCGACCTGCTGCGCCAGGAAAGCGTGCGCAGCCTGGAACTGGCCAGCCACCCCATGGGCTGGATCGTCGCCAGCAATTCGCTCTACAACCGCGACTACTCAGGCATCGCGGACCTGGCGAACGAGCGGATCATTACCTACTCGAAAAACTCCCACCCCCATCAGGAAGTGCTCGCACTGATGCAGGCCAACGGCGTCATGGCGCCACGGTTGAACTGCGTGAACTCGGTCTCGGCGATCACCCGGTTACTGCGCGACGGTTTTGGCATCGGTGCATTGCCGCCGGTGTTGGTGGCGGAGGAACTGGCACGGGGTGAGTTGACCTTGCTGGACATCGACCAGAGACCACCAGACCTGCAAGTGGTGGTGTCGTGGCGGGTGGGCGTGGAATGGGTTGAGGAGATTGTGACGTTGTGCCAGCAAGTACTTAAGGATTATGCGCGGCGGGTGGGTGAAAACTACATTACCCTGGCTGACTGATGATCGTTCCCACGCTCTGCGTGGGAACGATCATCACTTACAACCCGCGCAGATCCCGCTCTTCAATCGGCCGGCTCTGGCGCAGGCGCTTGCCGCCCAACACCACCCAATCGATCAGGCGGAACAGGCACTCGATCCCGAACGACAGCAGCAACGCGCCGCTCATGCCCCAGATCATCGCCTCCGGGGTCAGCAGGATCTGGTAGCTGTAGCCATTCCAGGTTTCCTTGCGAATGTCCGGATCCGCGGCCAACACTACTTGCAGGAAGCGGATATACCACGGCCCTTGCATCGCCTGGAATTGCTTGTCCAACGCCACCTGGCGAGTCAGCAGGTTGCCCAGGCTGTCGGCGTCGCTGCGAAAGATCGGATCTTCACTGGCGCGATAGTGAGCGACCAGGGCCTGCATGTCGCCCTTGAAGAATTGATTGGCGGTGTTCTGAAACCCGCTCAGCCCGGCCTGCGCTTCAATCAGGTGCGCTTCGACCCGCTTGGCGTAATCATTGATGAACCCCGGCACCTGGACACCGATCAACAGGCCCGCGGCAAACAACACCAGCCGCAAATAACTGAGCAACATGGGGGATGATCCTTATGCGGTCCGGCCCTGGCTGACGCATTCACCGCGTCGCCACAGGCTCCATTGGCCTGGCTCGTAGCGGGTCCAGGTTTCATTTTCGGTCAAGGGCTCGGTGGCGATCACGGTGACCACATCGTTGGGCGTGGTTTCGGCCTGGAAGTCGACGATCACATCGACATCCTTCAGGCGCGCCGGGCCGAACGGGGCGCGACGGGTGATCTGCGCCAGTTTGGTCGAGCAATAACAGAACAGCCAGTCGCCATCGCTGAGCAGGCAGTTGAACACGCCCTTGCTGCGGTATTCGGCGCAGGCGGCGACCAGGTCCGGCAGCAGTTCTTCGACCTCCACGGGCTCGGGAAACGCGGCCCGCACACGGTTGAGCAAGTCACAGAACGCCGCTTCGCTGTCGGTATCGCCAACCGGGCGGTAGAAGCTGGCCGTCGGTTGCAGGTCTGCCAACTGGCCATTATGCGCGAAGCACCAGTTACGCCCCCACAACTCGCGTACGAACGGATGGGTGTTGGAAAGGCAGACCTTGCCGACGTTGGCCTGGCGGATATGCCCGATCACCACTTCGCTCTTGATCGGGTAGCGTTGCACCAGGTTGGCGACTTCCGACTCGCAACTCGCCGCCGGGTCCTGGAACAAGCGCAAACCCCGACCTTCGTAGAAAGCGATGCCCCAACCGTCCCGATGTGGACCGGTACGCCCACCGCGCTGCATCAGCCCGGTGAAGCTGAACACGATATCGGTCGGGACATTGGCGCTCATGCCCAATAACTCACACATGCTCGAACTCTCGCTTTATGGCAGGGGCACGGTTACAGACGGGGTTCGACGCGCATCCGCTGGGGATTGCTCGGCACCGGCGGTCGACCGTAGCGATCATCGCCGGCACCGCCGAAGGGGTGATCCTCTTCCGGCTCGTCGGCACGGATCGCGGCCTGGACGGCGGCGGCCTGTTCCTTGCGGGCCCTGGCACCACGCTCGAGGACGAAACGAATCGCCACGAACACCAGGTAGATGCCGAAAGCGATCATGCCGTACATCAGCAGGTCGGAAATCGCCCGCCACGCGTTGTTGCCGACCTTGAACAACAGGTCGAGCGCCGTGATGGCAATGGCCGGGGCCACTTTTTCCTTCACCGGGTCAATGATGGTCGGGCTGAACAGCAGCACCGCCACCAGCAAGCGCAGGGGTTCGCGCAGCCAGCGCCACATCCAGCGGGTGATGCGCATCCACACCAGCAGGCAGCCCAAAGCGGCAAAGGCGTAGAGGCCCCAAGCGATCAGATAGTCGTTCTCGGTCATGGTGTCCATGGCAAGGCAGGCAAAGAGGCGCTTATGATAACGGCTTTTCGTCCATCAGGCTCCTACAGGTTGCCAGTCCCTATTCAGTACATTGTTCGAGAGCCCCTCATGCCCCTACCCGCCAACGTTTCCGATGCCCCGATTGCCCGCAAGGCCGAAGGATCCGACCCGTACGCCTGGCTGCAGGAGCGCGACAGCGCTGCGGTGCTCGACTACCTGCAGGCCGAAAACCGTTATCAGGAGGCGCAAACCGCTGATCAGGCCGGGTTGCGCGAAACCCTGTTCGAGGAGATCAAGAACCGGATTCTCGAAACCGACCTGTCCCTGCCCTCGCCATGGGGCCCCTACCTGTACTACACGCGCACCACGGCGGGTGACGAATACGCCCGTCACTACCGCTGCCCGCGCCCGGCCGACGACAGCCTGGTCCTCGACGAAAGCCAGGAACAACTGCTGCTGGACCCTAACGAGCTGGCCAAAGGCGGCTTCTTTTCCCTCGGTGCGTTCAGCATCAGCCCCGATCACCAGCGCCTGGCCTACAGCATCGATTCCACGGGCGACGAAATCTACACGCTGTTCGTCAAGGAGTTGTCCGATGGTCGCGTCAGTGAACTGGAGTTCCAGGACTGCGACGGCAGCATGACCTGGGCCAACGACAGCCTGACCCTGTTTTTCGGCGAGCTGGATGACACCCATCGTCCGCACAAGCTGTTGCGCTATCGCCTCGATGGCACGGCGGCCGAAGAAGTGTTCCATGAAACGGACGGCCGCTTCTTCATGCACTGCTACCGTTCGAGCTCCGAACAACAATTGCTGCTGTCGGTGGGCAGCAAGACCACCAGCGAAGTCTGGGTGCTCGACGCCAACCTCCCACAACTGCCCTTTACCTGCGTAGCGCCACGGGTGGAAAACCATGAGTACGACGTTGACCACGGCACGCTCGATGGCCAATGGACCTGGTTCATCCGCACCAACCGCGACGGCATCAACTTTGCCCTGTACACCGCCGTCGATAACGGCGTGGCGCCAGCCGAGGCCGACTGGCGGAACCTGATTCCCCACAGCGACACAGTAATGATCGATGGCATGAGCCTGAATGCCGGCGCCATGACCCTGAGCCTGCGGGTCGGCGGCTTGCCGGTGATCGAAGTTCACCCGCAGGGCCTGCCGAGCTATCGGGTTCAATTGCCAGACGCGGCCTATAGCCTGCACGTGCAGAACAGCCTGGAATTCGTCAGCGAGCGAATTCGCCTGCGTTACGAAGCGTTGAACCGCCCTGCGCAAATCCGCCAGCTGGAACTGGTCAGCGGCGAGCAGAAAGTGCTCAAGCAAACCCCGGTGCTTGGCACGTTCGACGCCGACGCCTATGTCAGTCAGCGCCTGTGGGCCACGGCGCCCGATGGCACACAAGTGCCGATCAGCCTGGTGGTCAAGCGCGAAGCGCTCGGCAAGCCGGTTCCGCTCTACCTGTACGGCTATGGCGCTTATGGCGAAAGCCTCGACCCGTGGTTCTCCCACGCCCGCCTGAGTTTGCTCGATCGCGGCATGGCGTTCGCCATCGCTCATGTGCGCGGCGGCGGTGAACTGGGTGAAGCCTGGTATCGCGCCGGCAAGCAGGAGCACAAGCAGAACACCTTCAGCGACTTCATCGCCTGCGCCGAACACCTGATCGCCAAAGGCCTGACCACCGCGCCACAACTGGCGATCAGCGGCGGCAGTGCCGGCGGCCTGCTGATCGGGGCGGTGCTCAACCAGCGCCCGGCGCTGTTTGGCGCGGCGATTGCCGAAGTGCCGTTCGTCGATGTGCTCAACACAATGCTCGACCCGGAGCTGCCATTGACCGTCACTGAATACGACGAGTGGGGCAACCCTCAAGAGCCTGACGTTTATGAGCGGATCAAGGCCTACGCGCCTTACGAAAACGTCACCGCGCAAGCCTATCCGCCGATGCTGGTGATCGCCGGCTACAACGACAGCCGCGTGCAGTATTGGGAAGCGGCCAAATGGGTGGCGAAATTGCGCGTCACCAAAACCGACAGTAATCCGCTGTTGCTCAAGACCGAACTGGGCGCCGGGCATGGGGGGATGAGCGGTCGATACCAGGGATTGCGTGACGTAGCGCTCGAATACGCATTTTTGTTCAAGGTGCTGGGTGTTGCCTGAGGAACTTGGGCCGATGAACCGGTCTTAATTGCAGGCGCCTCGGGCCGATACAATTCCGATCCCCCTGTAGGAGCTGCCGAAGGCTGCGATCTTTTGACTTTGTTTTTTTAAGATCAAAAGATCGCAGCCTGCGGCAGCTCCGACAGGAATTCGTGGTGACAGAACCAGACAACAATAAAGACCGCACGACATGTCAGAACCCACTTTACTGAACAACGAAATTCGCAACTGGCTGATGGACTGCGGCCTGTTCAACCAGCTGCTACCGGCGGAATTCGCCGCTGCCTCGGGCTATTTCAACCTCAGCACCATTGCCCAGGGAGAGGAAATTTTCCACGAGGGCGATGCCGGCAGCTTCATGTGCATCATCCATACCGGCCAGGTGGCCGTGCAGAAGACCGCCAGCGATGGCCAGCAGGTGACCATTGCGACGCTGCGCAGCGGCCGCTCGTTCGGTGAAATGGCCGTACTCGACGGCGAACGGCGCTCGGCCAGTTGCGTGGCCGCGAGTCACTGCCAGTTGCTCAACCTGGGCAAGGATTCGCTGGAAAAGATGCTCAATGACGCGCCGAAAGTCGCGGCAAAGATCATCCGCGCCCTCGCCGTCTCACTGTCCCGGCGCTTGCGCATGGTCGATGGACAGTTGCTCTCGCAGCAGGTTTAACCGCCGGGTGACTTGACCTTCGGTGGGTTCGGCTCGATCCCCGGCACCGGCTGGTCCTTGATCGGCGGGCTTGGCATCTCGATCGGCACCAACGGTGGGCCGCTACTGCCCGGCCCCACTTTTGGCAGCGGTGCCGGGCTGATCTGCGGGTACGGTGTGGGCGTTGCGGTGCCCGGCGAGCCAGGCATTGGCGCGGGACTGATCGGCGTCGTCTGTAGCTGCTGGCCCTGCACTGCAGTTATCGAGAGCGCGGCCAGGGCAATGGCCGTTAGAATAGTGCGCTTCATCAATGGCTCCGTTGGCCTTGTGGTCACTTGCAGGCTACTCCCAACTGCGTCCGTTTGCCTTCCCTGTGCCGCCATTTTTCCTCAAGTGAGCCCCATGAAACGTTTTGTTCTGCTCGATACCGCCCCTATTCCCGAGAACGGCGGTGCCCTGTGCCTGTTCGAGTACGGCGAAGATTTCGTCATCAAGATCCAGGGCGGCGACGGTGGACAATTGATGAATACGCGCATGCATGGCTCCGAGGATGCCCTGGCCGAAATCCCCTGCCGCAAGGTCGCGGGAAGACCCGACTCACGGGTTTTGATCGGGGGCCTGGGCATGGGTTTCACCCTCGCCTCGGCGCTCAAGCACCTGGGCAAGTCCGCTGAAGTGGTGGTCGCCGAACTGGTGCCAGGCGTGGTGGAGTGGAACCGCGGACCGCTGGGCGAAAAATCCGGAAACCCGCTGCAAGACCCGCGCACGGTGATCCGCCTGGAAGACGTGGCCAAGGTCCTGCAAGCAGAGCCGCAGGGTTTTGACGCAATCATGCTCGACGTCGACAACGGCCCCGAAGGCCTGACCCAGAGGGCCAACAGCTGGCTTTACTCCGCCGGGGGCCTGAGCGCCTGCGCCAAGGCCCTGCGCCCCAAGGGCGTGCTGGCGGTCTGGTCGGCCAGCGCAGACCGACAGTTTTCCGACAAACTGAAGAAAGCCGGTTTCAAGGCCGAGGAAGTACAGGTCTTCGCCCACGGCAACAAGGGCACCCGCCACACCATCTGGATTGCCGAGAAGCTCAAGGGCTGAGCTAAACTGCGTTTATACCGTCATTAGTCATTCAACAAAGGTGAACCCATGAGTTCGTCCACCCCGACCAACACCTCGAAGCTGGACCGCATCCTCGCCGACAACCAGCGCGACAAGGAAATGGGCTACCGCGACAAGGCCCTGAAGATGTACCCGCACGTGTGCGGCCGCTGCGCCCGTGAATTCTCCGGCAAGCGCCTGAGCGAACTGACCGTGCACCATCGCGACCACAACCACGACAACAACCCCCAGGACGGTTCGAACTGGGAACTGTTGTGCCTGTACTGCCACGACAACGAACACTCGCGTTATACCGACCAGCAATATTTCGGCGAGGGCTCGCTGAGCACGCCAAAAATCGCCAAGGCAACGCATAACCCGTTTGCGGCGTTGGCAGGGTTGATGAAGAAAGAAGACTGAAGATCTTCAGCGCCCGAGCCGGCCCCTTCGCGAGCAGGCTCGCTCCCACACTGGATCTCCGATGCAGCGAAAAAAACCTGTGGGAGCGAGCCTGCTCGCGAAGGCGATTGCTCAATCGCCAAACTGCCCGCTGCCGCCCAATCCCCGTATAATCGCGCTTTTTTCCCAAAGGCACCCCGCTCGTGGCAGACAAACGGTACAGCTGCATTGGTTTGTATAACCCCAAGTCACCGGAGAACGTCGGTTCGGTGATGCGCGCCGCAGGCTGTTATGGCGTGGCGTCGGTGTTCTACACCGGCAAGCGCTATGAGCGCGCCGCCGACTTCGTCACCGACACCAAGCGCGTTCATTACGATATCCCGCTGATCGGCATCGACGACCTGAAGAAAATCCTGCCCCTCAACTGCGTACCCGTTGCCGTGGAACTTGTCGAAGGCGCCCGCCCATTGCCGGAGTACACCCATCCGGACCGCGCGTTGTATATCTTCGGCCCGGAAGACGGCTCGCTGGACAAAGAGATCCGTGACTGGTGCGAAGACGTGGTCTATATCCCGACCACCGGCTGCATGAACCTAGCCGCCACGGTCAATGTCGTGCTCTACGACCGCATGGCCAAGGGCCTCAACACCCGTTCGGGGCCGAAATTCCGCTGAATCGCCGTACATCCGATGGAACAAGTGGCCAGTCGAGGCAGTCAGCTTATCTATCCACTACTCAAGCCTGGAGTCAGATCATGAGCGAACTCAAACGCGTAGAGCGCATCGAATCCACCCCGTTCCAGACCTCTTCCGAGCAGAATGTCCAAGGCTGGGAACGCATCGGCTCACTGGCTGGCGGTGTAGTGATGGTCGGCAAGGGCTTGCGTCGTGGCGGCCTGCTTGGCCTGATCCAGGTGGCCATCGGCGGTGTGGCCCTGGCCCGTGGCATCACCGGTCACAGCTCGGCCAAAAGCCTGCTGGAAAAAAGCCGTCAGGACATGAATAACGTGCGGGCGAAGATCGAGCGTGCGGGGGAAGAGTTGAGGACGCTGAAGGCCAATGCCGAAGCGGCGACCAAAACCGCCACCGTGACCGGCAATGATTCTTTGAAGTCGCCGAAACCTTAAAGCAAAAGATCGCAGCCTGTGGCAGCTCCTACAGGGTGTACGCCCCCCCACTGTAGGAGCTGCCGCAGGCTGCGATCTTTTGATCTTTATTGAAGCAACCCTGTATCAAGGACTTTGGACGGCTCTCCAATAACACTCTCACTGAGCTGCACGAACGCCTTGGTATCCACGCTCCCCAGACGCATCGCCCCGCGCATCACATCATCGAGCGAGCGCTTGTTGCGGGTTTTCAGGCGAATCTCGCCGTCTAGTTCCTGCAGCAACAGCACCGCTTTGGCCAACTGCGCAGCGTTGATCTGCTCGCCGCGCAGACTGGTGACTTTCTGGCTGTCCTTGACCAGCTTCCTGTGCAGCCCCTCATACCGCTCATCACTCATACCGCCGGCCCGGCGCACCAGTTCGATGGCGTAGTACTCGGCAAACCCCTCGCTGATCCAATCGCTACGCTGCTGATCGTTGATCCGTCCGAACACTTGGGCCAACTCGCGCACCAACGCACTCGTACCGTTTTCACTGACCAGCGGCAGGCGGGCGTTCAGGTAAATTGACTCATGCGCCGAGAGACTGCCACGCCACATCGGGTCATTGGCGCCGACAATCAACAACTTGGTCGGGTGACGAGGAAACACGGCTTGCACCTGTGGCCAGACAAACGTCAGCAGCGTCAGCACGTCCATGCGCCGCATGCCCTGGCCTCGCGGTGAGGTGACGGTGACTTCGGTTTCACCCAATCGGGTACGCCGGCTACCGAGGTGACCCGCCAGCATCCAGCCCGTGGGCCGATCGAACAATCGGGAAACATTTTCGATGCGAAACTTGTTCTTGCCGATGCGCGGCCAGGCGGTCTCGACGCTTTGCCAGCCATTGGGCAGCTCGAATTCCAGGCGTGACACCAACTCGATACCGTCCTGCTGATCGATTTTGGCGGGTGGCACCAGATCGTCACCGCGCATCAGCGCCCAGGCCGGGGTGATGCGAGTGTCGAAGCTGCCACTCTTGCGGCCATGGCTGATACGAACTCGGTAAGTCAGGCTGGCCTTGTCCCCGGCAGGGAGCCATACACCACGGGTGAGTTTGCCCGGTGTCTGCTGCCATTGGCCATCAGCCTTGAAATCACTGTAGTGGCTGCCGTCGCCGAGGTTGAAATCCAGGCTGCGTACCGCCGAGCCCTGGGCCAGGGTGAGGCGCACTTCAGCCTGGTCGCTTTGCGGCAACAGGCGCACGTGGTAATCCAGATCGACCTTCTTCGTCGCCGCCCACGCGGGAGCGCTCAGGGACAATAACCCAACGGCCAGCGCCCGCTGCCATCCCACAGCCATACACACTCCTTTGTAAAACCTTAACCTGCGCGGAAGATCAGATGGTCTTCCCAATCCTCTTCGGCCACGCTGCCTTCGGCAAGCATGCGCCCGGACTGGGAAATACGTTCGTGGTGCACCGCGTCGCGATCACCGCACACCAGGTGATGCCACAACGGCAGATCCTTGCCCTCGCTGACTAGGCGATAGCCGCAGGTCGGTGGCAGCCATTTGAACTCGTCGGCCTTGCCCGGTGTGAGCTGGATGCAGTCTGGCACCGAGGCGCGACGGTTGGGGTAATCGCTGCACTGGCAGGTTTTCAAGTCCAGCAGTTTGCAGGCGATACGCGTGTAATAGACGCTGTTGTCGTCTTCATCTTCGAGCTTTTGCAGGCAGCACAGGCCACAGCCATCGCACAGCGATTCCCATTCCTGCTGATCGAGTTGATCGAGGGTTTTGCGTATCCAGAACGGTTCTACTTTGGCGGCCATGGTTCGAGCATCGACATCAGGAGGTGAAAAGGCCGCCAGTCTAGTGCCCGCAGCCCCGCGGGCCAAGCATTGGCGACTGTCGGTAGAACACGCTTGTCAGTTATTGCGCCGCCAAGTAGGGTTTTGCGTCGCTCCCACTTTCAAACGTAGCAAGGAATCTCTTGATGAGTGCAAATCCACGCATTGCCGATTACGCCATCCATCCGCAGTTTACCGATCGCTGGTCGCCCCGGGCCTTCACGGGCGAAACCATTCCTGAGGAAACCCTGCTGAGCTTCTTTGAAGCGGCACGCTGGGCACCGTCGGCGTACAACTCGCAGCCTTGGCGGTTTCTTTATGCGCGTCGCGATACGCCGAACTGGGAGCGTTACCTGGGCCTGCTGAACGAATTCAACCGCAGCTGGGCGCAACACGCCTCGGCTTTGGTGATCGTGATCTCGAAAACCACCTTCACCGCGCCTGGCGCCACCGAAGAAACCCCGGCGCTGTGGCACACGTTCGACACCGGTTCCGCCTGGGGCCACCTGGCGCTGCAAGCCAGCATCAGTGGCTGGCATACCCACGGCATGGCGGGTTTCGACCAGGAATTGACCCGCAAGGAGCTGAACATTCCTGAAGGCTACGCCCTGCATGCCGCCGTGGCAGTCGGGAAGCTGGGGGATAAAGCGACACTGGCGGAGTACCTGCAAGCACGCGAAGAGCCAAGCCCGCGGCGGCCGTTGAACGAACTCGCTGCTGAAGGCGACTTCACCCTCTAAGCCGATCGTTCCCACGCTCTGCGTGGGAATGCAGCCCGGCACGCTCCGCGTCCCAACGGCGTGACGCAGAGCGTCACAAGAGGCATTCCCACGCAGAGCGTGGGAACGATCAGGGTCGGCAGCTCAGTACCCGCGATTGAAATCCACTTCCCCGCGCAACGCTTCACCCGCCTGATACGCCCGCAGGTTCTCGACAAATAGATTCACCATCAGCGACGGCGAAGTCGGTGCCGAGCTATGGCCCGTCAGTAGCAGGCCGAAGGCCGTCCAGAACGGATGGCGTTGCGGCAGCGGCTCCTGGCGACAGACGTCAATCACGGCGCCCACCAGATGCCCTTCTTTCAAGGCCTCGACCAGATCCGCATCCACCACCGCTACACCGCGCCCGACATTGATGAACAAACCACTTGGCTTGAACTGCTTGAACAGCGCTGCATCGTATATATCGTGGGTGTTCGGGGTATTTGGCAGCAGATTGACCACATAATCCACTTCACCGACCAACCGAGGCAGGTCCGCCAGCGAACCGACTTCGATAAAGGGTGCCTGCTCACGGGCTTCGCTGGCGATGCCATACAGCTGTACACCAAAGGGTACGAGAAATTGCGCCACGGTCTGCCCGATATCACCAGTACCGACGATCAACACCTTGCGCCCCGCCAGGCTCTGGCCGTGACGGCTGTCCCATTTGCGCTCGACCTGGCTGACCAACCGTGCCAGCACTTCACGTTCGTGGCCGAGCATGTAGGTGAGCACGTATTCGGCCATGACCTGACCGAAAATTCCCACCGCGCGAGTCAGGCGATAGTGCCGAGGCAAGCCATCGGCCAGCAGCGGCGTGATCCCGGCCCAGGTCGATTGCAACCATTGAGGCTGATGCCCCTGGCGCAACAGGGTCGCCAGCAAGTCGGGTTGGCCGAGCCAGACCGGGCAATCGGCAGCCAGACGCGCCAATTCAGCGGAATCGCCGCTAGTCAGTACTTCCACCTCGGGCACCGCCTCTTGCAACAATCGGGCGTAGACCGGGTGATCGTGTTCAGCAATCAGGACGCGCATGCTTCAAACCTTTCGAAAAACAGTGCATACGGCCGCCGACAGAGTCCTGCTCCGTCCATGCGGCCCTTGCCAAAATCATTCCAGTGTCGATCACATGGGGTCGTTGCGTCGCAGCAATTCTTCCGGCAAGTGCTCGATGTATTCGTCTTCCGCTGGCGGCATTTGCAGGTGATAGCCCTGCTTTTCGAGGTTTTCCAGCACGACGGTGATGTCCTCGCGCGACAGTTTGCGCTCGGGGCTCAATACCAGGTCAAACGCGTGGATAGCTTTGCCGAAGGCAGCCATCAAGGGCTCTGGCACACGCTCCAGAGCATCGCTCTTGAGCACATAGAGGTACATCTCGTTTCTTTTCGAACTGCGGTAGATGGAGCAAATACGTTTCAAGGCTGTTCTCCGGGGGTGGCCAGGCTGTCGAGCAGCGCCTGGCCCATCAACTCGCGGCGCCAGCCACGCAGCGAATCAGGCAATTGATAGGGACCATTGGGGAAGCCACTCTTGAGCAAGGCTTCCAGGGTTTTCTTGCGCAACATCAGCTCAGGCGCGATGTTCAAGCGTTCGGCTTCGGCCTGGCCGATGGCTTTGAGTCGCTTGAGCAGCGCGGCGGCGTCCACCGGCAACGGCTCAGGCACGGCGGGTGGCCATTGCTCGGGCGACACACTGGCAGAGCGCTTTATCAGATCAAGCAAAAATTCGCCGTCCTGACGCACGGTACGCGGGTGCATGTCTTCGATTTTCGCCAATGCGCCGAGGTTGTCCGGTTGCGTGCGCGCCAGCGGCCACAGCGAATGCTCGCGGATGATGCGGTTGCGCGGCAGGTCACGGGCACGCGCCTCCTGCTCGCGCCAGGCGCAGAGCTCACGCAACACAGCGAGCTGCGCGCGGGACAATTTCCAGGCCAGCTTGGCGTCGCGATAGACCTCGAACGGATCGATTTCACGACGCAGGTTAGCCACCAGCTCCGCACCGTCCTCCAGGACCCAGGCGTATTTGTCATCGGAGAGTTGCGGGCGCAATTTCACGAAAACTTCCGCCAGGTGCACGGCATCTTCGGCGGCGTAGCTGATCTGGGTCTCGGAAAGCGGGCGTTGCAGCCAGTCGGAACGGGTTTCGCCCTTGGGCAGGTCGATCCCCAATACTTCCTGTACCAGCCGCGAATAACCCATGGAAAAACCCAGGTTCAGGTAAGCGGCGGCCAGCTGCGTATCGAACAGCGGTGCCGGCAGGCTGCCGGTCAGGCGCAGCAGGACTTCGAGGTCTTCGCTACACGCATGGACAACCTTGACCACCGCTGGATTTTCCAGCAAGGCGGCCAGGGGCTGCCAGTTATCGATGGTCAACGGATCGATCAGGTAGGCACGTTCGCCATCGCCGACCTGCAGCAGGCCTGCGATCGGGTAGAAGGTGTCGACCCGCATGAATTCGGTGTCGAGGGCAACGAACGGCAGCTGCTGCCACTCGGTGCAAAACCGACCGAGGCTATCGTTGTCGCGAATCCAGTGAATATCGATGGCCACACGGCTCTCCCTTGAAGAATGGCGCGCAGTATATATCGCCCCCGACGATTTCCGCGCATCCACTGAACAAGAGCTTTAGCGAAAATGCCTGCCTGACTGCAAGAATAGCCTGACAAACCTGGCCTAACCGACCTTACCCAGCACGTAAACCCGCCTCGTTGCGAGGCCGGGCAGAAAATCCTGATGGCTGAGCACGCGCAAACCTGCCAGCTTGAATTGCGTCTCAAGCTCGGTCTTACTGACCAGTGACCCTGCTGCGGCCCCCTGCCCGTCGGTGTGCCATCCCTTGAAACGGCCAGCCACACGCGCCGCCACAATCACCGTATCGCGGCTGACCCGGTAAAATTCGCCCAACATCGCCAAACGGAGTTCGGGGCAGGCAATGTGCTGAAACAGCTGCATGCAAAAAATGCTGTCAACGGCATTTTCCGACAAGCCAATGTTGAAGGCGGAGCTTTGAAAAGTCCGGACTCGCTTCATCAGGCTCTGCGGATGGTGGGTACGGGCATGCTCGAGAATAGCCTGGGACTGATCCGTCGCGAGAATCACCCGGTTCGCATGCTCACCCAGCACTGGCCAGAAGCGCCCGACACCGCAAGCCACATCAAGAATCAGGCCCGGTTCGCCGGCGACCTTGAGCGCCCGGCGCACCATTTGCTCGTCACGCCAGAACGCCAGGCGCTCGCCCAGGCCTTGCGCTCGCGGCTGCAGGCAGACGCGGGCGTGCTCCTGGTCATAATGCCGGGCGAACTCGAGCTCGATGGCGGAAGGTGACTGAGCAGGCATTTGCAGGGGTCTCGAGCGTAGATGTGCCGGCCGCAGGCCGTCGTATGAAATAGAGAACGCAGCACTCAATCTTTGGCCAGTACGCCATCGATCGCCGCCCTGCGGCACCCGGAAAACATATCCAGGTCCTGGTTATAAACCTTGCTGTTGACCTCCAGCAGCCCCAGCATCGAATGGAACAGGTTGTCCTGGCTCAAGGGCTTTTCACGGCTCATTTGCAGGCAATGGGTGTCCACCGAGAACGACTTCTGATAGCTGTCGGAGAACCAGGCCAGCATCGCCACATGTTTCTGTTGTTCCGGTGCCAGCATGTAAGGCGTGCCATGGAGGAACAAGTTGTATTCGCCCAGGGATTCGCCGTGGTCCGACAGATACAGCATCGCGGTATCAACTTTGTCCTGGTTGCTGCGCAACAGATCGATCAGGGTCGACAGCACATGGTCGGTGTACACCAGCGTATTGTCATAACCATTGATGATGCTTTCGCGACTGCAGTTGTTCAGTGCATTACTTTGACAGACCGGGGTAAAGTGCTCGAATTCCTTCGGATAGCGTTTGTAATACTCCGGACCGTGACTGCCCATCTGGTGCAATACCAGTACTGTGTCTTTGTTCAGGGTATCGATGAAATGTTGCAAACCCTGCAGCAGGATTTCATCGCGGCATTCACTGTTGGCGCACAGCACCGGGTCCTTCAAATTGCTGACGTCGTCGAGGGTGACGCGATCGCAGGTGCCTTTGCAGCCAGACTGGTTGTCACGCCAGATCACATCGAGGCCCGCATGCTTGAGTACATCCAGCAGGCCTTCTTCGTTCTTGGCCTTGCTCGCGTTGTAACCCTTGCGCCCCATATTGGAGAACATGCAAGGCACCGACACCGCCGTTTCAGTACCGCAAGACTTCACGTCGGTAAACGCGATCAACCCGGCTTCCTTATCCAGTTTCGGCGTGGTGTCGCGGTTATAGCCGAGGATGCCGAAGTTCTCGGCGCGGGCACTCTCACCGACCACCAGAACCGTCAGGGACTTGCGATCATGGTTTTGCAGGGCAGGATTGCGTTGCGCGTCTTCACCGATCTTGACGAAGGGCTGGCGCGCTGATGCGACCTGCTCGCGCAAGTAACCGGAAAAGGCACCAATGTAGTTGCTGGGTACCACCATCAGGCGAAGCTCATGGTGATTGCGAAACAGTGAAGAAAGCCCCTGATAGTTAATCAGCGCGACACCACCAATGACCGCCGCCGAGGCAAAAGTCACGAGTATCTTGCTCAATAACTCGCGATGCCAGCGGCGATAACTAACCGGCGTCTTCCACAACAACCAGGAGGGCAACACACCGAGAAAAACGATATACGCAAGCAATTTGAATGATAGTAAGTCGCGGACTTCCGTTGCATTGGTTTGAGCGAAGTTGCGCAACATGCCGATGTCGATCAAGACGCCGTATTGGCCCATGAAATATGCGACGCCCGCACTGATCATGAACAGCAGGGTCAGCACGGGCTTGAGCACCGGCCGGAACGCCAGCAGGGTCAGGATAATGTTGAAAGCCGCAAGGATCATCGCACCGAACGCCACACGCATGACGATGCCTTTACCGTCCGCGATGGTGATTTCGAAAAGGTGCTGCCACAATACAAAATTGAAGGCAGTCAATAAAAAGGCGCTGGCAATCAGTGTCACCCACTCCGGGCGCACGGCTTTAATCTTCAACATGGTGATCGACTGTTCCTGAAAAGAAGTGCCTTCGATAAATGTGAAAATTTCATTTATCGCGGCGACACTAACTTTAGGCATCCGACCATCAATTTTTCGTGAAAAAGAAGCCAACAATTGGTTGCCAACCTGATGCAGGATGAAACTTTCTACTTATTTGAGAATCGTTCAGGTCTTGTTCAGCAAGCTCGAAGTTCTGAGCATCTGAAGGCTGCAAGTCATGCTGATGACAGCCATATTTAATTTCCCGATACTGCACAAGACTTTCTGATTTGCCGCCTGCCAACCACTCGCGCCTAATCGGCTCCTGATTCATCAAGGTCCGATTATGGAAAACATTCGCGAAACCTCCCGCCCAGCCCTGTGGATAATGTTCAGCATCATTTTGGTCGCCCTCAACCTGCGCCCCTCCATGGCCGCCGTCGGGCCTTTACTGTCGGCGATTCGCGGCGATATCCCGCTGAGTTTCAGTCTCGCGTCGCTGCTGACCCTGCTGCCGGTCATGACCATGGGGCTGGCGATGTTCTTTGGACTGGCAGTCAGCCAACGCCTCGGTGAGCACCGCACGGTCGTACTGTCGCTGGTGGTCATCGGCCTGGCCACGGCTGCGCGATTGTTCCTCGATACTGCGTTGGAACTGATCCTCAGCGCCGTGCTCGCCGGCATCGGCATCGCCCTGATCCAGGCACTGATGCCGACGCTGATCAAATCCCGATTCAGCGACAACGTGGCCCTGTGCATGGGGCTCTACGTCACGTCGATCATGGGCGGTGCCGCCATTGCGGCCGCCTTCGCCCCGCTGGTGATGGTCCGTACAGGCAGTTGGCGCATCGGCCTGGCGATCTGGGCGGTGCTGGCCGTGATCGCACTGCTGTTCTGGTGCAGCCATCGAGCGGGGGCGCCGATGCCGGCTTCCACGAGCAACCGCTCGTTCTTCAGCCATCCACGCGCCTGGTTGCTCGCGGCTTTTTTCGGGCTGGGCACCGCGTCCTACACCTGCGTACTGGCTTGGCTGGCACCGCATTACGTAGAAAAAGGCTGGAGTGAAGAAAACGCCGGGTTGCTGTTGGGCTTCCTGACCGCCATGGAGGTGTTGTCCGGCCTGCTGACTCCGGCCATCGCCAACCGTAGCCGTGATCGACGCCTGGTGCTGGTGGTGCTGTTGGCGCTGATCATGGCTGGCTTTTGCGGGTTGATCCTGAGCCCCGAACATCTCGGCCTTCTGTGGCCATGCCTGCTGGGGCTGGGAATAGGCGGACTGTTCCCGATGAGCCTGATTGTCTCGCTGGATCATCTGGACGATCCCCGGCGCGCGGGTGGGCTCACGGCGTTCGTGCAAGGCATCGGCTATCTGATCGCCGGCCTCTCGCCGCTGGTTGCCGGGATGATCCGCGATCAGTTCGGCACTTTCGAATGGGCCTGGTGGTCACTCACCGGGGCCATGGCACTGATGATCATGATGGCGTTGCGCTTCGATCCACGGCACTACGCCAGGCACATGCACTGACTCGCAGCGCGCTTCGCATGCCTGCGAAAGATTCTCCTGCTGCCCTCATTGCTTTAGGATCGTTCGCACAAGTTTGCGCATGAGCCGGAAAGGATGCTGAACAGTAACGTGCTACGAAAGCTCGACATGCAGGATTTGATGGTATTCGTCGCCGTGTATGAGCAAAACAGCGTCTCCGGCGTTTCCGAAGCGCTGTGTGTCAGCCAGTCCACCGTGAGTTACTGCCTGAAAAAACTGCGCGCCGGGTTTGAAGACGAATTGTTCATCAATACCCGCACCGGGATGCGCCCCACCTATAAGGCCGACAGCATGTACCCCCACGTGCTGAAGATCCTCGACAGCATCAACCTGTGCCATGCCAGTGCGTCAGCGTTCGATCCGTCCATGCAGCCGACGGTTTTCAATCTCTGTGCACCGGAATACTTCGAGCAACTGGTTCTACCCCACCTGTTGAAACGCTTCGCGCGCTTCGAGCATGCAGTGACGGTCAATGTCCACAGGCTCGAAACCGACATCCCGGCCCAGGCACTGCGCGATGGTAGCCTCGATCTGGCAATCGGTTTCGGCCCGGACTTCCATCGAAGGCACGCTGACTTCAATGTGCACACGTTGCTGCAAGATGACTTCGTCTGCGTCTTCGACCGTCGTGCGGCCCCGTCGCAACCACGCCTGGGCCTGCAAACCTTCATCGAGCGCCGGCATGTGTTTCCGACACCCTGGACATCCACCAGCAACATGGTTGACGGCTGGTTGGCCCAGCAAGCCCTGCAACGCCAGATAGTCGCGCGAGCCAACAGCTACGGCGCGGCCCTGAAGATGATCAGCGGCACCGACTTTCTCCTCACCCTGCCCCGACGCATCCAGCAATTGCTGGCCGATGAGAACGCCTTCGAACGCTGTGAAGCGCCCGATGGCTTGCCCGGATTCACCCTCGACATGCAGTGGCGCCAAGGCACCGATCAGGACAGCGCCAACACCTGGTTACGTGAGCAAGTGATCGCGGCCTGTGCGCAAGCGTAAAAGCACCGGCGCACCCAGCAACGCTCAATTACTGGAGCGTTCTCTCTATAAACGGCGACACAGATAAGCTTGGGTTTGATACGGAAACTCAATAGTTTCATGCCCGCAAAGGGACGGGTGAGTCTGGATCAGCTTCTGCAACTGTGCGGATACTTTCGCCTTTTCGGCAGGTGGAAGAGCGGCGATAAAACTCACCGACAGAATTCGGTCCATGATGACTTCGTTGACGCCACCTGAATGTGTGTACGGGAAACAGGTAAGTTCGGGTTCAGAAAAGTAACGCCCCGTGAATGGCAACTTCCAGTCACCGGTATGAAAGCGTGGAGTATCGCCTTCGTACGGCGTAATGATCTCGGTAATGGCTGCAACCCAGTCCACCGACTCATCACGCACGTTCCAGATCAAGCCCAGCCGACCGTTTGGCTTAAGCACTCGGTGTATCTCGGCAAGGGCCGTTTCATCTGCAAACCAGTGGAAGGCTTGGGCGCATACCAGTGCTTGCGCTGCTCCGGAGTTGAGCGGAATAGATTCGGCTGTTCCTTCCAGGATCGTGATGTGCGGTAGATTCCTGGCAAACTCGGATCGCATCGCTTCTATGGGCTCGACCGCTACGACATCGATGTCCATTGATCCCAACAACTGGGTGAATTTACCGGTGCCGGCGCCTAAATCAACAACCGTCGATCCCGGATGAATCTCAAGTGCCTCTCTAAGCCAGCTAACCAGCTCACCTGGATAGCTCGGGCGCCCCCTGGCATAGGTTCCAGCTTGCGATGAGTAGCCCAGCTGAGCAACTTTCCGAATACCGGCCATGAGTCGTGATCCGCTTTTGGTTTAGAGACACCTGGTCAACCTGACCAATGACGCGATACGGCTCAGTGACCAACAGATGTCTTCGAATATGATTCCCGATCGATATCGAGAATCTCCACGCACAGTTGCACCTCTACCCCTGCCGGCCATTCACACAGATCCCTGACCACTGCCAGCAGACTTTCAGACAGCTGCTTCTTGATCTGCTCCGAGCGACCGCTCAGTATCGCAAGCTTCACATGCACGAACGCCCGCTCGGCCAATGCCGTGCCGACCCTGAACGTCTCGAGCTTCACCGCGCGACTCTTGATGTCGAATTCGGCACCGAACTGCCCGGACCCCACCAGCGTATTGTTCAGGCGCATCAACGCAACATCGGCGTTCAGCTCAGGCAGGTTGGCGGTGTATTCAAGGTGCAGGTGAGGCATGACATCACTCCTATGGGTTGGGGCAAATTCTTACATATAGCACAGCGCCACCTTGTTCACTGGGGCAGCGACAACAGATTGCGCTCGCCCATGAAGGCTTCAAGTCGTGAGCGCAACCAGCGCTCGGCAGGGTCGCTGTCGACGTGGCTGAGCCAGACCATGGACAACTCCAGGGTCGGCGTCTTGAACGGAAACGGCTCCTTGAACAACTGACCGGACGCCGCCATGGCCTCTGCCGTGTAATCCGGCAGGCTGGCCAGCAGATCGGTACCGGCGAGCAAGGCCGGCAATGAACTGTATTGCGGCACCGAGAGCACCACCTGGCGCGAGCGACCGATCGCAGATAACCACTCGTCAGCGAAGCCACTGACGTTGGCAATATGGGACACCAGCACATGAGGGCGCGAACAGTATTCATCGAGCGTCAGCGGTGTATCGCTGGCATCGGCTCGTAACACGCTGGGCTGGATATGCCGCAACAATTTGCGCTTGGCGTTGGCTGGAAGACCGCGGGTCTGGCTGACGCCGACCGTTATATCACCAGACGCCAGCAAGTCGGGAATACGCCAGTAATCGACATTCTGCACCACGAACACCACCTTCGGCGCTTCCTGGCGCAATGCCCGCAGCAACGGCGGCAACAGGCCGTACTCGACATCGTCGGACATCCCGATACGAAAAGTCATGGTGCTGCTGCTCGGGTCGAAATCATGGGTCAGGCTCAACGCCACCGACAACGAATCCAGCGCCGGCGACAAATGCCGAAAGATCTCCTCAGCCCGCGCCGTGGGCTCCATGCGATGGCCGACACGTATGAACAACGGATCGTTGAACATGGTACGCAAGCGGTTGAGCGCCGAACTGATGGTCGGCTGACCGAGGAACAACTTCTTAGCCACCTTGGTGACGTTGCGTTCCAGCATCAGCGCTTCAAACACCACCATCAGGTTGATGTCAGCCTTGCGTAGCTCGTTGCGATTCATCCATTGACCCCGCTCAAAAACAATCGACAGTTTAGGGAGGTGTAACAAGCGGTGTCTACGCGACTGAACGAATGCCTCAAGCGATTTGCGTTTAATGCCAACAGGCTCACGCGCCGGGTCCTACAGCCCCTTCCTGATTTCATCGCGCCTCTGGCGGGACAGCTACATCCCCCTAAGCTCAGGAGGCTTCGGGCAAAAACGGTCCGGACGACAACCTTCAAACACAAAAGGAGCATTTCAATGGCTAGAGACAAAGCGAAAGACGACAGGTACTTCAACTGCACCGAAACGCATGAAGCCGATTACGTCGTCGGTCTTTATCCTCACGCCAAGGACGAAGTGAGAAATTTCCTGGCATCGGCCTGCAAAGAAAAATCCCTGCACAATTCCACACACAAGGACGTATATGACCTGATCAAAAAGGAACTGGGCTACGCGCAACCGTAAGGCGGGCCGGTTAGAACGGAGCTGCTCTGCTGAGCAGCTTCCTGATAGGAAGGCAGGCTGTGAACCCAATTCAGGACGAGACAACAAAAACAAAAAAGCCCCGCAGCTTTTCAGCTACGGGGCTTTTTCTAAGTAATGGCGGAGAGATAGGGATTCGAACCCTAGGTACCGGTGAAGGTACAACGGATTTCGAATCCGTCCCATTCGGCCACTCTGGCATCTCTCCAACGGCGCGCATCATAACAACACTTTTGCCGAAAGCAAACCCTCTTTCGTAATTTTTTCTGTTCTATCAGATGCTTGCGTCGATTAAAGCGGTACGCCCAGACGGTTGGCGACTTCTTCGTAGGCTTCGATGACGTCACCGAGGCCCTGGCGGAAGCGGTCCTTGTCCATCTTCTTCATGGTGGCCTTATCCCACAGGCGGCAGCCGTCCGGGCTGAATTCGTCGCCCAGGACGATGGAGCCGTCGTGGAACACGCCGAATTCCAGTTTAAAGTCGACCAACAGCAGGCCGGCGTCGTCAAACAGTTTGGTCAGCACTTCGTTGACCTTGAGCGACAGCTCCTTCATGCGCGCCAGTTGCTCGGCAGTGCCCCAACCGAACGCCACGACGTGGGATTCGTTGATGAACGGGTCGCCCTTGGCGTCGTCCTTCAGGAACAGTTCGAAGGTGTAAGGGTTGAGCTTCATGCCCTCTTCAACACCCAGGCGCTTGACCAGGCTACCGGCGGCGTAGTTACGCACGACGCACTCAACCGGGATCATGTCGAGTTTCTTCACCAGGCATTCGTTGTCGCCCAGCAGCTTGTCGAATTGAGTCGGCACGCCGGCGGCTTCGAGTTTCTGCATGATGAAGGCATTGAACTTGTTGTTCACCATGCCTTTGCGGTCGAGCTGTTCGATGCGCTTGCCGTCGAACGCCGAAGTGTCGTTGCGAAACAGCAGAATCAAGCGGTTAGCGTCGTCGGTCTTGTAAACCGATTTGGCTTTGCCGCGGTACAGTTCTTCACGTTTTTCCATGATGGGCTCCGCTTGCTAAGTAGGTGGGCTAGGCGATGTGTCGCCAGTCGAGCCCTGAATCTTGATCGGCCAGTTGCAGCCAGTCCGGGTCGCACCCGAGGGTGTCGACAAAACATTGCCGGGCCAGCCGCGGCAGGTTGTTCTTGCTGCTCAGATGGGCCAGGACCAGGTGTTGCAGGTCTTTCCAGCCCAACTCGGACACCAGGAATGCCGCCTGATGGTTGTTCAAATGTCCCAGCTCACCGCCCACCCGCTGCTTGAGAAAGTACGGATAATGACCGCGAGCCAGCATGTCCCGGCAATGGTTGGCCTCGATCATCAATGCATCGAGGTCGCGATAGCCGTATAGCACCTTGTCGCAATACGAGCCCAGGTCGGTCAGCAGGCCGAAGCGCCGCTCACCGTCACTGAAAACGTATTGTGTCGGCTCCTGCGCATCGTGGGCCACGGCAATGACCTCGATGCTCAAGTCGCCGATCTGCAGTTGTTCGCCCCCGGCCAGCAAGCCCGCGGGCTCGACCGGCTTGCGCATCCCGCGCAGGGTCCCGCGACTGAGGTAGACAGGCAGATTGTAACGCCGAGACAGCAAACCCACGCCATGCACGTGGTCGGCATGTTCGTGGGTCACGAGTATCGCGCTTAGCTGCGCAGGATCTACACCCAGGCGCAGCAAGCGTTTTTCGGTTTCCCGCAGGGAGAAACCACAATCCACCAGCACATACGTATCAGCGCTGGCTATCAGCGTGCCATTCCCTTGGCTACCGCTGCCGAGAACGGCAAAACGCATGTGATCAGCCCAGGTTGTCCTGAATGACGCTCAACACTTTGCGCGCCACGTCAGCCGGCGCCACGGTATTGATGTTTTTCTCGACGGTGACCTGGACGCTGTCGCCCACCTTGCTCAGGCGAACCTGGTAGCGCTCGGCACGGGACTCGACTTCTTCCTTGCTCGGCGCACTGCCGAACAGGCCGCTGAAGAACCCGGGCTTGTCGTCCTTCTTCTCGGCTTTTTCAGCGAGGTTGATGTAGTACAGGCCCAGGCTGCGGTTGATGTCTTCAACGCGCCACTCACCCTGCTCCAGCGCACGACCGACGCTCGACCAGGCACGATCCAGGTCGGTACCGACGTTCAGCACCGGGTTGCCGCTGCCGTCTTCGCTGAGGCTGACGCGACTTGGCGCGTCGGAATCGCGAGAGGCCAGCATGGAGACCGAACCACCCTTCTCGGAAATGCGGCTCATGCTTGCCAGCATGTCGTCGACCAGTGCCGCGTCAAGGCCGGTGTTGATCGAACGGTTGGTGAAGGCGACATCGGCAGTGCTGCCGGCAGGACGCTCGGCGCTGACCACGTAGATTTCACTGGTATTGCGCTGTACGCCCGGCTCGATGCGCACCCGCACGCGGGTTTCGCTGTCGGTGCCGACACCGGCCGCGCTCAGGCGCTTGGCCATGGCAGCCGACAGTTCGTCGGAACGCTGCCAGGTCGTGGTGAATTCACCGGTTTGCGGGCGCTGTTCGTCCAGGCGGAAACCGTTGTCCTGGAAGAACTGTACGGCCACGGGCCAGGCTTCCGCCGGCGGGTTCTGCGCCAGGATTGAGCGCGAATCGCCGCTCTTTTGCAGGGAGTAGGCACTGGCGTCGGCCGCGGCCGACAACGGCTGCGGACGAGGCACGATGTATTCGCCCTTGGCGGTGTCATCGGCGACGTTGCGCGGAATCGGCAGCAGCGGATCCAGACGCTTGGCGGTGGTGACATCCGGCGGCAATTGCATGGGTGCAGTCTGTTGCGCTTCCAGGTAATCGCTACCACGGTCACGGAAATAACCTTCCGGGCCCCAGACCCATCCACAGCCACTGGTGCTGGAAATGATCAGGGCAAGTGCGGAAAGTCCGGCCATTCGCTTCATGCGTTGTACTTCCTCAATTAAACCAGGACGCCGGACTGGCGCATGGCCTGCCGCAGCGGTTCGTGACATTCAGCGCTGAGCCAGGTGAGCGGCAGACGGATTCCGTCCGGCATCAGGCCCATCTCATGCAGCGCCCATTTCACGGGAATTGGATTGGACTCGATAAACAGGGTTTTATTGAGTGGCATCAGCTTTTGGTGAATGGCGCGCGCCTTCTCGGCTTCGCCGTTCAGCGCGGCGATGCACATGTCGGCCATGTCACGCGGGGCGACGTTGGCCGTCACCGAAATGTTGCCCTTGCCGCCCAGCAGGATCAGCTCGACCGCGGTGGCATCGTCACCGGAGAGCACCAGGAAGTTGCTGTCGACGCCATCGATGATGGCCTTGGCGCGCTGCAGGTCGCCGGTGGCTTCCTTGATACCGATGATGTTCTTGACGCTCGACAGGCGAATCACGGTCTCGGCCAGCATGTCGCAGGCGGTGCGGCCTGGCACGTTATAGAGGATCTGCGGGATGTCGACGGCTTCGGCGATCGCCTTGAAGTGCTGGTACAGGCCTTCCTGGGTCGGCTTGTTGTAGTAAGGCGTGACCAGCAGGCAGGCATCGGCGCCCGCGGTCTTTGCATTGGTGGTCAACTCGATCGCCTCGCGGGTCGAGTTGGCGCCGGTGCCGGCGATGACCGGAATGCGACCGTTGACCTGCTTGACTACGCGACGGATCACTTCGATGTGTTCGCTCACATCAAGGGTGGCCGATTCACCTGTGGTGCCGACCGCCACGATGGCGTGGGTGCCGTTTTGCAGGTGAAAGTCCACCAGTTTGCTCAAGCTGTCCCAGTCGAGACGACCTTGTGCATCCATGGGTGTGACCAGTGCCACCATACTGCCCGCAATCATGCAACCGCTCCTGCCGGAAAAAGAGAGCCGTAATGGTACTGGCGCCAAGATGCTTGCACAAGCGAAGTACTGCGCTGCCGCCATTCCCCTTGGCGCTGCTTTTCGCTACCCTTCAGACTTTGATCGATACTGCTAAGCTCGTATTTCGGGTTCGCGCCTCCATTTTCGACATCTCAAGCCCCCGATCCAGCGTTGCCACCCCCGCTCCTGCCACTCTGGAGCCACGTTGTGACCTTGTGCCCGGGGCTTTGATGATTCGCATGCGCAGGCTCGCTCCCGGCAAAACCAGCCGATAGAAGTACCGACCGCTCATCGCTTTAGGAATGCTGCATGTCCACCCCCACAGTTCGCGAACAATTCCTTGTCATCAGTGCCCTCGGCGCCAACCCCATGGAGCTGACTAACGTCCTGTGCCGCGCCAGCCATGAAAATCGCTGCGCCGTGGTCACCTCCCGCCTGACGCGTCATGGCGAGTGCAGTGCGCTGGTCCTCGAAATCTCCGGCACCTGGGACGCCCTGGCTCGCCTGGAGGGCAGCCTGCCGACCTTGGCAAAACGGCACGCCTTTACCGTCAACGTGGTGCGCAGCGCTGCCCTGGAGAACCGTCCCCAGGCCCTGCCCTACGTGGCGTATGTCAGCTCTGCCTACCGCTCGGACATCATCAACGAGCTGTGCCAGTTCTTCATGGACCACAACGTCGAACTGGAAAACCTGACCTGTGACACCTACCAGGCACCCCAGACCGGCGGCACCATGCTCAATGCCACGTTTACCGTGACCTTGCCGGCCGGCGTGCAAATCAGCTGGTTGCGCGACCAGTTCCTGGACTTTGCCGACGCGCTGAACCTCGATGCCCTGATCGAACCGTGGCGCCCACAGAACCCAATGTAAGGAAACATCATGGCCGTTGCACTCGACCAACCGGTTGCCGATTTCGAAGCACCCGCCACCAGCGGGCAAACCGTGCGTCTCGCAGATCTAAAGGGCAAGCAGGTAGTGATCTACTTCTACCCCAAGGACAGCACGCCGGGCTGCACCACCCAAGGCCAGGGCTTTCGCGACCAACTGGACGCCTTCAAGGCCGCCAACACCGAGGTGTTCGGCGTGTCCCGCGATAGCCTCAAGTCCCACGAGAACTTCAAGGCCAAGCAGGCATTCACTTTCGAACTGATCAGCGACAAGGAAGAAGCGCTGTGCCAGCTGTTTGATGTGATCAAGCTGAAAAAGCTTTATGGCAAGGAATACATGGGCGTGGATCGCAGCACGTTCCTGATCGACAAAGATGGTGTGTTGCGCCAGGAATGGCGTGGCGTGAAGGTACCGGGGCATGTGGATGCGGTTCTCGCGGCGGCGCAGGCATTGAACAAGGCCTGATTTCTTCGATGCCTGTCTTGACGCTTTCGCGAGCAGGCTCGCTCCCACAGTTAAGCGGATCAACTGTGGGACCGAGCCTGCTCGGGAAGAGGCCATCAGCCCCACGAAATGATCGGGGATGATCGTTAAAGTAGCGGCGCCACGATCGGCTCCTTGCGCGGCCACGCATCCAATACGGCCTTGAACAGCGTCGCCAGGGGAATCGCGAAGAACACGCCCCAGAACCCCCACAGCCCGCCAAACAACAACACCGCGCAGATGATCGCCACTGGATGCAGGTTTACCGCTTCCGAGAACAACAGTGGCACCAGCACGTTGCCGTCCAGCGTCTGGATAATCCCGTAGACCGCCATCAAATAGATGAACTGATCGCTCCAGCCCCACTGGAACAGCGCAATCAGGAACACCGGCACGGTCACCACCACCGCCCCGACGTAGGGCACGACCACCGAGATGCCCACTAACAAGGCCAGCAGGGCCGCGTAGTTGAGTTCGAGGACGACAAAGGCGATGTAGGTCACCCCGCCGCAAATGAAAATCTCGATGACCTTGCCACGAATGTAGTTGGCGATCTGCCGGTTCATCTCGCGGCCGACGCGGGTGATCAGCGCGCGCTCACGGGGCAGGTAGCCGCGCACCCACTGGCCGATCATTTGCCGGTCCTTGAGAAAGAAGAACACCAGGATCGGCACCAGCACCAGGTAGATCATGATGTTGACCAGCAACGGCAGGCTCGACAGCGAAAACGTCAGCGCCCATTGGCCAAACTTGCCGATCTCGCCCCGCGCCGCTTCAATGGCCCGTAGCACCTGCTCATCGGACACCAGATGCGGATAGCGCTCAGGTAGTAGCAGCAACAGGGTTTGCCACTTGGCGAGCATGCCGGGCAATTCGTTGAACAACGTGATCAGTTGATGCCAGAGCAACGGCACCACGACCACGAGGAACACCAGCAGCAATCCCATGAACAGGGCGAAGACCAGCCCCACCGCGACCCCGCCCGGCACGCGCACTCGTTCCAGGCTCACCACCAGGCCCTGCATCAGGTAAGCCAGCACCATCCCCGCCAGCACTGGCGCCAGCATGCCGCCCAGGGTCAGCACGGCGGTAAATGCCAGGAACAACAGGACTGCCAGAACCACGGCTTCTTCGTCTGAGAAATAGCGCTGAATCCAGTCGCGCAACACTTTGAACATCAATAATCCTTAAGATCGAACGCAGCAGGTTTCAGGCTTTTTTCAACCAGTAACGGTAAATGCCCGCTTCATCTTCTTCACGAAGCAGCGTATGACCTGCCAATCGGGCAAAGGTGCGGAAATCACGCTGCGAGCCTGCATCGGTGGCAATGACCTTGAGCACCGCGCCACTGGCCATCCGGTTGAGCTCCATCTTGGCCTTGAGCAACGGCAGCGGGCAATTGAGGCCACTGGCGTCGAGTTCAACGTCATGGGCTACAGCGTCGATCATTGCATCACTCCGGTTCAGGTGGTTGAGCTGCCTAGAATATCTGGTCGCAAGGCTGGTGTCCGGCTACAGTAAGCTCTTTGTCGACTAAGGCCTTGTGCATGACTTTTTTGCGCCCCACCCTGCTGACGCTCGCTTGCCTGCTCGCCTCACCGAGCTTCGCCGACGACCTGCCGTCACTCGGTGACGCCAGTTCTGCCATCGTCTCGCCGCAACAGGAGTATCAGTTGGGCCGCGCCTGGCTTGCCCTGTTGCGCAGCCAGGTAGCACAGCTCAACGACCCGCAGCTCAAGGATTACGTTGAATCCAGCGTCTACCGCCTGGTGGAGACCAGCCAGGTCAATGACCGGCGCCTGGAGTTCATCCTGATCAACAGCCCACAGCTCAACGCGTTCGCGGCCCCAGGCGGGATCGTCGGGGTCAACGGCGGCCTGTTCCTCAATGCGCAGACCGAAGGCGAATATGCCTCGGTACTGGCTCACGAATTGGCTCACTTGTCGCAGCGCCACTTTGCCCGCGGTGTCGAGGCCCAGCAGCGCATGCAGGTACCGATGATGGCCGCGTTGCTGGCCGGCATCGTGATTGCCGCGGCCGGCGCCGGCGATGCCGGTATTGCGGCGATTGCAGGCACGCAGGCGGCGGCCATCCAGGAACAGCGGCGATTCTCTCGCCAAAACGAACAGGAAGCCGACCGCATCGGCATCCTCAACCTGGAAAAGGCCGGCTACGACCCCCGTTCCATGCCAACCATGTTCGAACGCCTGGGGCGTCAGTACCGCTTCGACGCCAAGCCACCGGAATTTTTGCTGACTCACCCGGTGACCGAATCGCGAATCGCCGACACCCGTAACCGTGCCGAGCAGGCCCCGCAGGGCGGCATCGAAGACACCCTGCGTTATCAGTTGATTCGTACGCGGGTTCAGTTGATCTACGAAGAAACCCCAGGCCTGGGCGCCAAGCGTTTCCGCGCCCTGCTGGAGGAAAATCCGAAAAACGATGCGGCGCGCTACGGTCTTGCGATTGCGCAGATCAAAGGCGGTCAACTGAACGAAGCACGGGAAAACCTCAAGCCGCTGCTGGCCAAGGCGCCGAACGAGATTATCTACAACCTCGCCCAGGTCGATTTGGACATCACCAACAATCGCCTGCCGGATGCACAGTCCAGGGTTGACCGGATGCTGACGCAATACCCCGGCAATTATCCACTGAACCAGGTACGCGTTGACCTGCTGCTGAAACAGAACCGCGCCGCCGATGCCGAGAAAGCACTCGAAGGCCTGCTCAAGTCGCGCCCGGACGATCCGGACGTGTGGTATCAGGTTGCCGAAACCCGAGGACTGTCAGGCAACATCATCGGCCTGCACCAGGCGCGTGCCGAGTATTTCGCGCTGGTGGGCGACTATCGCCAGGCCATCCAGCAACTCGATTTTGCCAAGCGCAAGGCCGGCAACAATTTCCCGCTGGCCTCGCGAATCGATGCCCGCCAGCGAGAGCTGATGGAGCAGGAACGCATGATCAAGGACATGATGGGCTGACGCTTCAACAAAACCCGGATAACACACAACCTGTAGGAGCTGCCGCAGGCTGCGATCTTTTGATTTTAATAAAGCAAGATCAAGAGATCGCAGCCTGCGGCAGCTCCTACAGGGAATGGCGTGAGACAGGTGAAAGCCCCCCCCAAAAAAAACCGCCTCTTTCGAGGCGGTTTTTCATTTAGCGAACCAGCTGTTTATTCAGCCAGCTTGAAGGTGATGAAGCTCGCACGGTTCTGGCGCAGCACGCGCATTGACACCGAGCGGTTCTTCGGCAACGCCTTGGCGATGTCCGTGAACTCCTTGGCCGAACCGATCGCCTGATTGTTCAGGTGAGTGATGATATCGCCTGGCTGCAGGCCGATCATCGATGCCGGGCCGTCCTGGACTTCCTTGATCACCACACCGCCCTTGAGGTCGTAGGTTTTCTTCTGTTCGTCCGTCAGCTCCGCCACGGAGACGCCCAGGCGGTTGCTGCTGCGCTCGATGCTCGACAGCGGCAGGTCGTCCAGCTCCTTACCTTCTTCCGGGATAGCGCCAACCGTCAGCTCGACATTCTTGCGCTTGCCTTCGCGGATCACTTCCAGATTAGCCTTGGAGCCCGCCTTCAAGGCGCCCACCAGGTGTGGCAGATCGGCGGACATGATGATCGGCTGGCCATTCATGCTCAGGATCACATCGCCGACTTGCAGTCCACCCTTGGCAGCCGGGCCGTCATCCTGGATCTGCGCAACGAGCGCACCGGCCGGCTTGTCCAGGCCAAACGATTCGGCCAGGTCCTTGCTCACTTCCTGGATCACCACACCCAACCATCCACGACTGACCTTGCCACCGCTTTTGAGCTGGTTGGAAACGTCCATCGCCACGTCGATAGGGATCGCGAACGATACGCCCATGAAGCCGCCGGAACGGGTATAGATCTGAGAGTTGATGCCGACCACCTCACCGTTGAGGTTGAACAACGGCCCACCCGAGTTACCCGGGTTGATCGCCACGTCGGTCTGGATGAACGGCACATAGTTTTCATTCGGCAGACTGCGGCCGACGGCACTGACGATGCCCTGGGTCACGGTGTGGTCGAAACCGAATGGCGAGCCGATGGCTACAACCCATTGCCCGGCTTTCAGATCCTGGGATTTGCCCAGCTTCAGGACCGGAAGATCCTTGCCTTCGACTTTTAGCAACGCCACATCGGATCGAGGATCGGTGCCGATGAGCTTGGCCTTCATTTCACTGCGGTCGGACAGACGCACGAGGATTTCGTCGGCATCGGCGATCACATGGTTATTGGTCAAGATGTAGCCGTCAGGCGAAATGATGAAACCTGAACCCAACGATTGCGCTTCGCGCTGACGATCGCCACGGGGGTACCGAGGCTGCGGCGGCATGCCACGCTCGAAAAACTCGCGCAGCATCGGCGGCAAGCCTTCGAGGTCAGGCATCTGCTGGTTCACTTTGCGGTCAGGCAGCTTTTGCGTGGTACTGATATTCACCACCGCAGGCGAAGCCTGTTCGACCAGTTGCGTGAAGTCAGGCAATTCGACCGCTTGAACGGCGACCGCCTGACCGAGCACCAGCACGGTGGCAAAAATGGAGAGGTAAGACTTCAAGCGTGGTATCGACATACGGCTCCCGTTACGACGAGCATGGTTAAGCGATATGGAGCAAGGAACACCGAGAAAGATACGCCGGTATTTTTGTTCCGGGAACAACAAACAAGGCCAGAGCCGAGGGGCTCTGACCTATAAAAAATATTGGAGGGATTTGCAAATTGAAATGCTCACGAAACATTTCGATTTCACGTCACTGCTGGGTTGCAGTAGCGTCGGTGCGCATGGATAACGCAATCCGTTCTGCAGTGCCTATGGGGATCTCGCCCACCACTGTCACAACCATCTCGCCTTGAGGCGTACTCAAACGCCGGGAAACGGCAACGGTTGGCCCCAGTTGAGTGCGTGTATCGGCAGCCCCGGACCCACTCAAAGGCTCAAGGAACACTGAAAACCGCGCCAGACCATCGTCATACATCAAGCTGCTGACCTGAGCCTTGGTCTCGGGATCCTTGCGGACCGTACTGCTGGTCAGCTCAAAACCAGGCGGCAACCAGTCCGAATGCCAGACCCGTGCATCCTTGACCGCCGAAGCCTTGTCGCTAACGAGCTTCACCGCCTTGCAATCCGCGCCTGGCTGCAGGTCACTGTCGGTCGGGACCGCGACGGGATCGAGTCGAGTAAACTGGAAGCGCTCCAGCAGCCGTCCCTTGTCATCGAGCAACAATGACTTGAGAGGCAGGCCGGTTTGTTGATCAAGATGCAGTTCAAAACCGTAGCGGTGCTGGTCACGCGGCGTCAGCGAAACAATCACTGCCGGGCGACCGGCCACGCGCGACTTGCCGATGACAGCAAGGTCATACCAATTCTTGAGCTTCTGTGGATCGAGTGCACGAGCAGCGGAGCTGGAAGTATCTCCCAGCCCTGCCATCAGGTTGCCGCTGACGCATTGAGTCTTTCCATCAACGCGCACGACTTCCTGGGCGGACCCGTCGAGCTGGACCAAACGCTCGCGGACCTGGCCATCCTGGACACGGTGCCAGATATTGTGGGTAGAGAAACTACCGTTACGCTCGTAGACGAAAGTACCTTGAAAGCTTTGCTGCTGCTCGGCTTGGCCCAGACGGGTCAACCAGTCTTGAGCCTGATCGGCGTGGGCTGGAACAACGAACCAGCCACTGAGCAATAGCGTAAGTAGAGGTATGGCGCGCATGATCCTCCTTATCGGTTTTCCAGGCTTGCTGCACGAGCGTAAGGCAGAGCGCTCTCAGTACCTTTCAGTGCAGCCTGTTGAGCATGTTGGCGCAAGTAGCCTGGCAGACGCTGATCGTTCAAGCCTGGTTGACCTTGCAATACGCCATTGGCCATGGGGCCAGTGGCTTCCGAATTCTCATTGTAGCCTGCCAGAACAGCCGGGCCCTTGACTTGTGGAACAGCCAGGCCAGGTTGAGTGGATTGCTGCGCCAGTTCAACGCCAGCGATCTCGTCCTGATTGTACAGACGAACACCTGCCAGTACCGCCAGTGTCACCGAAGCGGCAACGGCCAGGCGACCCAGGCTGCGCCATGGACCACGAGTGGCTTTTGCCGGTACGGCTTCATCAGCCAATGCAGCAGAAACAGCCGCGGCAATATCCAGGCGTGGCAGCAGGAGATCCTTGTGCATCACCGCCCGAGCGATCTGATAACGAGCCCAGGTTTCACGGGTTTCAACATCGTCGCAGGCATTCAATACCCGACGCAATTCCAATTCGTCCGCTTCGTTATCCATCACTGCGGACAGCGATTCCTGCAGGGCTTCACGACTCATGGCGTTCCTCTCTTGGCTGTCGCCGCTGTCTTTAGTTTTCCTGCAACAACGGCTGCAGGGCTTTATCGATGGCCTCCCGGGCGCGGAAAATCCGGGAGCGCACGGTACCCACCGGACACTGCATGACACTCGCAATGTCCTCGTAACTCAGACCATCGAATTCGCGTAAAGTTAACGCCGTACGCAAATCTTCTGGCAGTTGCTGAATGGTTCGATGGACAGTGCCTTCGATCTCATCCCGCAGCAAAGCCCGTTCTGGCGACTCGAGATCCTTCAGGCCATGATCGCCATCGTAGAACTCTGCATCCTCGGAACTGACATCGCTATCCGGCGGCCGACGGCCGCGTGAAACCAGATAGTTCTTCGCCGTGTTGATGGCGATGCGGTAAAGCCACGTATAAAACGCGCTGTCTCCGCGAAAATTACCAAGTGCGCGATAGGCCTTGATAAAGGCTTCCTGCGCTACATCCTGGGCTTCATGGGTGTCGTGCACGAAACGCACGATCAACCCGAGAATTTTGTGCTGGTATTTCAGCACTAGCAGATCGAATGCGCGCTTGTCGCCGCGTTGAACGCGTTCGACCAGCTGCTGATCCTCTTCCTGGGTTAGCATGAACACTCCTCGATAAGCTCGGAGGAGGCTTGCATTACTAAACGACCGGGCTTGCAAACATAGACTCGGGCTTTTCGCAAAAGTTCTCCCCCTCCAGGCAAGTTTCCTGCGGGCTCTGATTCGGCACGCACGAAAAGCGCAGCGCGAGATTCCCCGGCTGCGCGAATAATCTTGTCATCGGCTTGACCGGCAAGGACCCAACCGCGATCCAGCGATGAAACCGACACTGTCCCTTGATTCAGGCAACCGACTATTGATCTTGGGCCTTTGGCAAAAGTTCAAATATTTATAGCTTGGCAGAACCGACATTGTGCAACCCTGGAGCGAAAAAGAGTGTTAAATCCACGATACAGTTCGCTTGTAGCCGAACCGGTGGAAAAAACATCCGACGAAGCGTCACCAGTTTACCGTCACAGTAGTTTCACAATGCCATATCGGCTCGGCTATTGTGCCGCTCCCCCCCTCTATATACTAGTGGGCTGTGCGGCTGCCGGGCATGCCTGTCAAGATGTCTGGCGCCTACCCCGACCCGGGTCGCTTTGAGCGGAATCCTGAAATGAGCCAACAGTTTCAACACGATGTCCTGGTAATTGGCAGCGGTGCTGCCGGCTTGAGCCTTGCGCTGACCTTGCCGGGTCATTTGCGCATCGCCGTATTGAGCAAAGGCGACCTCGCCAATGGCTCGACGTTCTGGGCCCAGGGAGGGGTCGCCGCCGTCCTGGATGACACCGACACCGTCGAATCCCACGTCGATGACACCCTTAACGCCGGCGGCGGGTTGTGTCATGAAGACGCCGTGCGCTTCACCGTCGAGCACAGCAGAGAGGCCATTCAATGGCTGATCGACCAGGGCGTACCGTTCACCCGCGACGAACAGTCCGGCACTGAAGACGGTGGATTCGAGTTCCACCTGACCCGTGAAGGCGGTCATAGCCATCGCCGCATCATCCATGCAGCCGACGCCACCGGCGCAGCGATTTTTCGAACGCTGCTCACCCAAGCCCAACAACGGCCCAACATCGAGTTGCTGGAGCAACGAGTCGCGGTCGACCTGATTACCGAAAAGCGCCTGGGCCTGGAAGGTGATCGTTGCCTGGGAGCCTACGTGCTCAATCGCGGCACGGGGGAAGTCGACACCTACGGCGCCCGCTTCGTGATCCTTGCCACCGGCGGCGCAGCCAAGGTCTACCTTTATACCAGCAACCCCGATGGTGCCTGCGGTGATGGCATCGCCATGGCCTGGCGTTCGGGCTGCCGGGTGGCGAACCTGGAATTCAACCAGTTCCACCCTACCTGCCTGTATCACCCGCAAGCCAAGAGTTTCCTGATCACCGAAGCCTTGCGCGGAGAAGGTGCACACCTGAAGCTGCCCAATGGCGAACGCTTCATGCAGCGCTTCGACCCCCGGGCCGAACTGGCGCCGCGGGACATCGTCGCCCGGGCCATCGACCATGAGATGAAGCGACTGGGTATCGACTGCGTGTACCTGGACATCAGCCACAAGTCCGAAGCGTTCATCAAGTCGCACTTCCCGACGATGTACGAACGCTGCCTCGAATTTTCCATCGACATCACCAAACAGCCGATTCCGGTGGTTCCGGCGGCGCACTACACCTGTGGTGGCGTCATGGTCGATCAACACGGCCGCACCGATGTGCCAGGGCTGTACGCGATTGGCGAAACCAGCTTCACCGGCCTGCACGGTGCCAACCGCATGGCCAGCAACTCCTTGCTGGAGTGCTTCGTCTACGCTCGCTCGGCAGCGACTGACATCCTGGAACAGTTGCCGCAGGTGTCGGCCCCCGTTGCCCTGCCTGTCTGGGACGCGAGCCAGGTGACCGATTCCGATGAAGACGTGATCATTGCGCACAACTGGGATGAGTTGCGGCGATTCATGTGGGACTACGTCGGCATCGTGCGCACCAACAAGCGCCTGCAACGGGCCCAGCACCGCGTGCGCTTGCTGCTTGACGAAATCGATGAGTTCTACAGCAACTACAAGGTCAGCCGGGACTTGATCGAGTTGCGCAACCTGGCCCAGGTGGCCGAGTTGATGATTCGCTCAGCGATGGAGCGCAAGGAGAGTCGCGGCCTGCATTACACCCTCGATTATCCGAAGATGCTGCCGGTTGCCCTGGACACTATCCTGGTGCCGTCCACCTACGCCGAGTGAACTTGAGCCGCACCCGCAGGCGTCGGTGCACATCCGCCGCCTGCGAATCCCGGGGCACGCAAACAGTCCTGGTGCGCCGCTCACCCCGCAGGCGAAAACGCAGCACCACCGCCAATGGCAATGCCAGGCTGTCCGGGCGCAATTGCACCGACTGCCATCCCCGCGCCTGATTCCATAACTGCCAGCCATCGCCATCGCGTCGCAAACCGCAAAATGCTTGCGGGTGCGTCAACAGGATCTGACGAGGCAATACCCAAAAACCATGCAGCAGGCAGCAAAAAACGCCGGGCAGAGTGGCCCAGAGTGGCATGGCGAGAAGAAACAGCGAACCCAACGCGAACAGCTGGGCCACAAGATACGCCGCCAGCAACTGCCGCGAGGCATGCCAGCGGCATTCGAACCCGTTACTTGGGCTGGACACGGTCCAGGATCATGCGAACCATGCGCTGAAGCTCCGGATCTTCCGATTCGGCGCGTTCCATGAACCAGCCAAACATGTCCTGATCTTCGCATTCGAGCAGCCTGACGTAGCAGGCGCGATCAACATCGTTGAGGTGCGGATAAACCTCTTTCACAAATGGCACCAGCAGCACGTCAAGCTCAAGCATGCCGCGGCGGCTGTGCCAGTAGAGGCGATTCAGTTCAACATCTTCGACCATGGAGCGCTCCTCAAATAGGCCGCAAGTATACAGCGCCGCGCCTCATCGAACAGTCGGCTTTGGTCGGGCACGGACGATCCTTTGTGAACTACCCATTTCAAGGGCAGCCCCTTATCATGTCCGCCAGACTCTTTACCCTGCGATGACCCATGGCCGATTCTGCTTTTTTCTGCACGCTGTCTCATGAAGGTGTCCTGGCGGTCCGCGGCGCGGACGCCGGCAAGTTCCTGCAAGGCCAACTGACCTGCAACCTCAATTACCTGAGCGACACCCGGGCCAGCCTTGGCGCGCGTTGCACGCAAAAGGGCCGGATGCAGTCAAGCTTCCGCATCCTGCTTGAAGGTGACGGCGTACTCCTGGCGATGGCCAGCGGATTACTCGAACCGCAATTGGCGGACCTCAAGAAATACGCGGTGTTTTCCAAGTCCAAGTTGACCGATGAAAGCGCGGCCTGGGTTCGCTTCGGCGTCGAGCAAGGCGATGAGGCCTTGAAAAGCCTCGGCCTTGAACTGCCAGAAGACACCGACAGCGTCGTGCGTAATGACCGCTTGATCGCCATTCGCGTCTCGCCCGAACGCGCCGAGCTGTGGGTGGCGGCCGATCAAGCCGATGACATCAAGGGCAAACTGTCCGCCCAACTGAGCGAAGGGGAGCTCAATCAATGGCTTCTGGGCCAGGTTCGGGCCGGGATAGGCCAAGTGATGCCAAGCACCCGTGAGCTGTTCATTCCGCAGATGCTCAATCTGCAAGCCGTCGGCGGCGTGAGTTTCAAGAAAGGCTGCTATACCGGCCAGGAAATCGTCGCGCGCATGCAATACCTGGGCAAACTCAAGCGCCGCCTGTATCGCCTGCAACTGGTTGCCGACGAACTACCGGAGCCCGGCACCCAACTGTTTGCCCCCAGTCACGGCAGCTCGATCGGTGAAGTGGTGCTGGCCGCCAATGCTGCCGGTCACATCGAACTGCTGGCCGTGTTGCAAGCGGAAGCAGCCGAAGGCGGCGACATTCATCTGGGCGCCCTCGACGGCCCGGCCCTGCACTTGCTCGACCTGCCGTACGAACTGGACCGCGATCGCGAAATCCAGCGTTAAGCGCAGTACTTTTTTGCAACACCTAGAGAAGCGTAATGAGTGAGCTGGCGGAAAAGGTCCAACAGGATTTGGTTGAGGCCATCGATAACGATGACCTGGTTCTGCCAACGTTACCGGAAGTGGCTTTGCAGATTCGAAAGGCCGCCGAAGATCCGGAAATCAGTATCAGTAGCCTGAGCAAAGTGATTGGCCGCGATGCCGCGCTGTCGGCGCGGCTGATAAAGGTGGTCAATAGCCCACTGCTGCGCGCGGCGCAGGAAGTCACCGATTTGCACACGGCGATTACGCGCCTGGGCATCAACTACAGCAGCAACCTGGCCATCGGCCTGGTCATGGAACAGATTTTCCATGCCCGCTCCGAGGTAGTGGAACAGAAAATGCGCGATGTCTGGCGCAAAAGCCTGGAAATCGCCGGCGTCAGCTACGCGCTGTGCCGCCACTACACCCAGCTCAAGCCCGATAAGGCGGCCCTTGGCGGGCTGGTGCACCAGATCGGTATATTGCCGATCCTGACCTACGCCGAGGATCACTATGAACTGTTGTCCGATCCGGTCAGCCTCAATCATGTGATTGACCGCATACACCCATTGCTCGGCGACAAGCTGCTGCGCGTTTGGGAGTTTCCGGAACCACTGGTGCAGGTGCCGCAGCTTTACCTGGACTTCAAGCGACAGTCCGCGCAGATCGATTATGTCGACCTGGTTCAGGTGGCCAGCCTGTACTGCTTCAAAGACACCGAGCATCCGATCTCGCGAATCGACCCCTTCAGCGTACCGGCCTTCGTCAAGCTGGGGATCGATCCGGACGACAAGGCGATGTGCGCCGATCTGGAAGAAACGCGGTTGATGTTTTATTGATCGAACACCGCCCGCTCCTACAGGGTTCTCAAATAACCTTGTAGGAGCAAGCATGCTCCGGGCGGCGTTCCGACGATGGTCGTCAACGATAACGCTGGAAACCTGACACGCCCCCGCCCCCACAAACTATCGCCTACTCTGCAGAATCACAGCTGGGCCTTTTCACCCTTGCCCAAAAAAATCTGCGTCGGCAACTTAAAGCCACGCAACTTCAGCAACGCCAACGGCCCCGCCCCCAGTTCGGTGCGTAAATACCAGGTCAGGCCAATCCCATCCGGCGCCTTGAGCACCACGCGAAAACGGCTGTCGCCGTCGTCCAGCGGCGTGACCTGGGCTTGTTCCAGCAGGCGGATCAGGCCCCAGGTGCCTGC
>NZ_JBYTEO010000049.1:0-54469 GCF_058791355.1 Pseudomonas sp. EB271-G4-1 | reverse complement strand
GGCTCGCTCCCACAGGAGAACGCATTCCAATGTGGGAGCGAGCCTGCTCGCGAAGGGGCCAGCTCAGGCAGTGCAAGTCTCAGGTGAACTCGAAGGTATCGGCATCCAGGTTCGCCGGAAAACGCGCGCGATACGCTGCCAGTTCCGCCGCATCCAGCACCACCTTGAACACCCCGTCCGCCTCCCCCGCGCTGAGCAACGTCTCGCCCTGGAAATCCAGCACCTGGCTGTCCCCGGTATAGGCAAAGCCCTTGCCATCGGTGCCGATGCGATTCACCGCTGCCACGTAGCACAGGTTCTCGATGGCCCGCGCCGGCAGCAAGCGGTTCCAGTGCTGGCGCCGTGCGCCCGGCCAGTTGGCGGTGTACAGCAGCAGGTCAGTGTCCTGCGCATCGCGACTCCACACCGGGAAGCGCAGGTCGTAGCAAATCAGCGGCCGCACTCGCCAGCCCTTGAGCTCAAATTGCACCTGGCGTTCGCCGGGGGTGAAGTGCTTGTGCTCGCCGGCCATGCGGAACAGGTGACGTTTGTCGTAGTGCCACACTTCGCCGTCCGGCCGCGCCCACAACAGGCGGTTACGATGGCTGCCATCAGCGGCCTGCACAATCACGCTACCGGTGATCACTGCCTCGAATTTTGCCGCCTGAGCCCGCAACCATTTACTGGTCGGTCCGTTTTCCGCTTCAGCGAGGGTCTCGGACTCCATCGAGAAACCGGTGGTGAACATCTCCGGCAGAATGATCAGGTCCGCGCCGCGAGCCTGTTCCAGCAAGTGCTCGAAATGCTCCAGGTTGGCCTGGCGATCGTGCCAGGCCAGGGTGGTCTGGATCAGCGCAACGGTCAGGTTCGGCAGCGCACTCAGATCACGCATAATTTTTCCGCTGCTTCACGCAGGGTCTCCTCACGTTTGGCAAAGCACAGGCGTATCAGGCGCTGGCCTTCAGGCGGCGTCTGGTAGAACACCGAGATCGGGATGCTCGCAACGCCGTGTTCACGGGTCATCCACAGGGCCATCTCGACGTCGTTGAGATCCGGGCGGATCTGCGAGTAGTCGACCAGCTGGAAATACGTACCGCTTACCCGGGTGAAGCTGAAGCGCGAAGGCGCCAGCAGGTCGCAAAACAGGTCGCGCTTGGCCTGATAGAACGCCGGCAACTCTTCCACGTGTTCCGGGTGTTCGGCCATGAAGTCGGCCAAGGCATACTGCAACGGTGTGACGCCGCAGAAATTCACGTACTGGTGCACCTTGCGCAGCTCTGCCGTGAGCGCCGGCGGCGCGACTACATAGCCGGTTTTCCAGCCGGTGACGTGATAGGTCTTGCCGAAGGAGCTGACCACGAAGGCGCGCTGATACAACTCTTCATGGGCCAGCACACTGACGTGGGGCACACCGTCGTAGACCAGGTGTTCGTAGACCTCATCGCTGATCACATAGATGTCACGATCGCGGATTAACGCCGCCAGTTGGTCCAGCTCCGCACGGTTGATCAGTGCGCCGCTGGGATTGTGCGGAGTGTTGAGGATGATCATCCGCGTACGCGGACTCAGTGCCTGGGCGAGCTTCTGGAAATCGATGCTGAAGTCATCCAACCCCAGTTGCACATGAACGCAACGGCCACCGGCCAGCTCAACCGAAGGCTCGTAACTGTCATAAGCCGGGTCGAACACGATGACTTCGTCACCGCTGTGGATAACGGCCTGGATGGCGCAGAAAATCGCCTCGGTCGCGCCGGGCGTCACGGTCACTTCGTTGTCCACATCGACGCTGACGCCATAGCTGCGGGCGATTTTCGCCGCGATCTGCTGACGCAGTACCGGCAGCCCGGTCATTGGCGAGTATTGGTTGTGGCCATTGGCAATATGCCGGCCGACCGCATCGCACAGGGCCTGCGGAGCAGCGAAATCGGGAAAGCCCTGGGACAGGTTGAGCGCCCCGGTTTGCGCCGCGAGCTGAGACATCTGCGTGAAGATGGTGATGCCGACATTCGGCAGCTTACTGGTGATCATCGAGGATTCCCTGCTCTACACCCGGCTCTAACGGCGGCGCGGGAGAGCCCGAGGATAGCCCAAACGGCGCCCATAAAAAAAGGGCGCCAAAAGCGCCCTTCTTCTCGTCCTACCCTGTGGGAGCGAGCCTGCTCGCGAAGGCGGTGTGTCAGTCGCGATAAACGTTGACTGACAGATTGCATTCGCGAGCAGGCTCGCTCCCACATGAGTGAGGCAAGCCTTAGATCAGCGCTTGTCGCGGCGCTTCTTGTCGGCTTTCTTGTGGTGCGACATCAAGCGACGCTTCTTGTTGACCTGGCGGTCGGTCAGCGAGTTCTTGTTGCCTTCATACGGGTTCTCGCCGCCCTTGAACTCGATGCGGATCGGCGTACCGACCAGCTTCAAGACACGGCGGTAAGTGTTTTCCAGGTAACGCACGTAAGACTTCGGCACCTTCTCGATCTGGTTACCGTGGATCACGATGATCGGCGGGTTCGCACCACCCAAGTGGGCGTAACGCAGCTTGATCCGGCGGTTGTTGACCATCGGTGGTGCGTGCTCGCCAACCGCGTCTTCCAGGATCTGGGTCAGGCGGTTGGTCGGCCAGCGGGTGACCGCGGACTTGAACGAGTTCTGCACCGAGGCGTAAAGGTTGCCCACGCCAGTGCCGTGCAGGGCCGAGATGAAGTGGATGTCGGCGTAGTCAACGAAGAACAGACGACGCTGCAGCTCGACCTTCACGAAGTCGCGCTCGCTCGGCGTCATGCCGTCCCACTTGTTGATCGCGATGACCAGCGCACGACCCGACTCGATGGCGAAGCCCAGCAGGTTGAGGTCGTGGTCCACCACACCTTCGCGGGCGTCCATCACGAAGATCACCACGTTGGCGTCTTTGATCGCCTGCAGGGTTTTGACCACGGAGAACTTTTCGACTTCTTCGTGGATCTTGCCGCGCTTGCGCACACCGGCGGTGTCGATCAGCGTGTACTTCTCGTCGTTACGCTCGAACGGGATGTAGATACTGTCGCGGGTGGTGCCGGGTTGGTCGTACACGATCACCCGGTCTTCACCGAGCATGCGGTTGACCAGGGTCGACTTGCCAACGTTCGGGCGACCGATGATCGCGATCTTGATCCCGTCTTTTTCGCTCGGGCCAGGAATGCGCTTGGCTTCCTCGCCTTCGGCAACGTCCTCTTCCTCGCCTTCTTCCGGCTCGTCTTCGTCTTTCGGGAAGTCGCCCAAGGCGATTTCCAGCAACTGGGTGATGCCACGACCGTGAGCACCGGCGATCGGGATCGCGTGGCCCATACCCAGTGGAGCGAATTCAGCGCGGGCCATTTCCGGGTCGATGTTGTCGACCTTGTTGGCGACCACGTGGGAACGCTTGTTACGCTTGCGCAAATGCTCGGCGATCATCTGGTCGGCGGCGGTGAAACCGGCCTTGGCATCTACCAGGAATAGAACGACATCCGCTTCTTCAATGGCCAGCAGCGACTGCTCGGCCATTTTTTCGTCCATACCATGCTCGTCACCGGAGATACCGCCGGTGTCGACCAGAATGTAGGAACGCCCTTGCCACTTGGCCTCACCGTACTGGCGATCACGGGTCAGACCGGACAAGTCGCCGACGATAGCGTCGCGAGTCCTGGTCAGGCGGTTGAACAAGGTGGACTTGCCGACGTTCGGTCGGCCCACCAGGGCGATTACGGGAACCATGCGGCTCTCCACTTCGTTTATTTCAGAAAATACAAAAGCCGCTGCGAGGGCAGCGGCTGGTGCTCGGGGCAACACTGTGCGCTTGTCTGTGGGAGCGAGCCTGCTCCGGGCGGCGTTCCGACGAAAAACGCCGGAGCACCGCGTTTATTCAGGATGCAAACGTTATCGTTGACGTCCATCGCGAGCAGGCTCGCTCCCACATTCATATCCACAAGTGAAGCAGCCCGGGGGATTAACCCCAAGCATAGTCGTTACTTAATGGTCAGGGCTTCCAGTTTGCCGCTGTTGCCATATACATAAATCGTGTCACCCACCACCAGCGGACGGGCACGCAGGCCGTCGCTGTCGATGCGCTCGCGGCCGACGAATCGACCGTCCACCTGACTCAACAGGTGCAGGTAACCTTCCAGGTCACCGACTGCAACATAACTGGAGAACACTTCTGGAGCCGACAGTTGGCGGCGAGCCAGCGAATCGTTGCTCCACAAGGCTGTGGTGGAACGCTCGTCGACGCCTTCAACGGTGCCCGAGGACAGGCTCACGTAGACGCTGCCGAAACCCTGGGCGACACCGGCATAGCTGGAAGCATCACGCTGCCAGAGTTGCCGACCGCTTTGCAGGTCCAGTGCCGCAACGCGACCCTGGTAGCTGGCGACATAAATCGTCTCACCGGACAACAGCAAGCCGCCATCGATGTCGACAACACGCTCCAGTTCCGAACGACCTTGCGGGATCGCTACACGCTGTTCCCACACCGGCACGCCGTTGGAAATGTCGAGAGCGACCACTTTACCAGTCGAGAAGCCAGCCACCGCGAGGCGGTTGGTCACGATCGGTGCGCTGGTACCGCGCAGGGTCAGTACCGCAGGCGTGCTGTCATACAACCAGCGCTGGTTGCCAGTGGCGGCATCCAGACCGATCAAACGATCGTCCTGGGTCTGGACCACGACCACATCGCCATTGTTGGCCGGCGGTGCGAGGACTTCACTGGACACGCGCGCGCGCCATTTCTCTTCGCCGTTGATGGCGTCCAGGGCAACGATTTCACCCTTGATCGTACCCACCGTCAGCAGACCGTAACCCACGCCAACAGCGCCGGAAACAGGCAGTTCGAGATCTTTCTTCCATTTGACGTCGCCGTTGCTGCGATCCAGCGCCATTACCACACCGGTGACATCGGCGGCATAGATGGTATCGCCATCGATGGCCGGAACCAGCATGTTGTAGGTTTCGCCCTGACCGTCACCGATCGAACGACTCCACTGCTTCTGCAGGACCACTTCTTCCTTGAAGTCGGTCAATTCGGCCGGTGGCAATTCTTTCTTGCTGTTGCTGCTGCAACCCGCGGCCAAAATGGCCAGGGCCAGCAATGCTGCATGCTTCCAACGAATCACGTCACGCATCCCCTTTGGCCAGGTCGTCCAGCTTGATTTGCAGGCCACCGACCGCCGCTTCATCCGACAGTGCCGCCTTGGCTTTTTGATACGCCGCGTGCGCTTCGTCGGTACGACCCAACTGCACCAGCAGGTCGCCCTTGAGTTCTTCGCGAGTGGCCAGGAAGGCCTTGTCGGCATCGCCTTCCAGCAGCTTCAGGGCTTCATCGACCTTGTCCTGCGCGGCCAGTACCTGCGCCAGGCGCTGACGGGCGATTTCGCCCAGTGCCGGGTTGGCCGGCTTGGCGACGATGGCCTTGAGCTCGCTGGCTGCGTCATCGAGCTTGCCACTGTCGACCGCGACTTTCGCCACGAACAGGCTGCCGTATTGCGCATAGGCGCTGCCGCCGAACTCGCTGTTGAGCTTGCCGGCCAGGTCCGAGACACGCGCCGCATCTGGCTTGCCGTCAGGCGTCAGCGTGGTTTCGAGCAATTGCTGATAGAGCATCGAGGCACCTTGCGACTGGTTGCTCTGATACTTCTGGAACGCCTGCCAACCGAACACGATGACCAGCGCCAACAGGCCGCCAGTAACCAGGGGCTTGCCGTTGCGTGACCACCATTCCTTAAAATCCGCCAGCTGTTCGTCTTCGGTACTCGACACCCCAATACTCCTTAATCGCTAATTCGGCTGTTATGACAGCTTCAACCCTGCACGACGCAGGTGGCCAGGTGTGCAGCAAGCGCATCCCAGGCAATGCTTTGTTGTTCGCCCTGGCCACGCAGGGGTTTGAAACCTACCACTTGCTGGGCCATCTCGTCGTCGCCGAGGATCAGTGCGAACAGCGCACCGCTCTTGTCGGCCTTCTTGAACTGGCTCTTGAAGCTGCCAGCGCCGGCATTGACTTGCAGGCGCAGGTTGGGCAACTGGTCGCGCACGCGCTCGGCCAAGGCCAGGCCTGCCAGCTCGGCGGCTTCACCGAAGGCACAGAGGTAGACGTCGACCTGACGGGAGATTTCTTCCGGGATCTGCTCCAGGGTTTCCAGCAGCAATACCAGGCGCTCGATACCCATGGCGAAACCGACGCCGGCAGTAGGCTTGCCGCCCATCTGCTCGACCAGGCCGTCGTAACGACCACCGGCACACACTGTGCCTTGGGCGCCAAGTTTGTCGGTGACCCATTCGAAAACGGTCTTGCTGTAGTAGTCCAGCCCGCGAACCAGCTTCGGGTTGATCACATAGGGGATGCCGGCGGCGTCCAGGCGAGCCTTGAGGCCCTCGAAGTGCACGCGAGATTCTTCGTCGAGGTAGTCGGCCATTTTCGGCGCATCGACCAGAATCGCCTGTGTATCGGCATTCTTGGTGTCCAGGACCCGCAGCGGGTTGGTTTTCAAGCGGCGCTGGCTGTCTTCGTCCAGCTTGTCCAGGTGACCGGACAGGAACTCGACCAGCGCTTCACGATAGCGGCCACGGGACTCGCTGGTGCCCAGGCTGTTGAGTTCGAGCTTGACCGCATCGCGGATGCCCAGCTCGCCCCACAGGCGCCAGGTCAGCACGATCAGTTCGGCGTCGATGTCCGGACCGTCGAGGTTGAAAACCTCGACACCGATCTGGTGGAACTGGCGGTAACGGCCTTTCTGCGGACGCTCGTGGCGGAACATCGGACCGATGTACCAGAGCTTCTGCACCTGGCCACCGCCGGTGATGCCGTGCTCGAGCACCGCACGCACGCACGCTGCCGTGCCTTCGGGACGCAGGGTCAGGGAGTCGCCGTTACGGTCGTCGAAGGTGTACATCTCTTTTTCAACGATGTCGGTCACTTCACCGATGGAGCGCTTGAACAGCTCGGTGAACTCGACGATCGGCATGCGGATCTGCTTGTAACCGTAGTTATCCAGCAGGCGCGAAACGGTGCCTTCGAAATGACGCCACAGGGGGGTCTGTTCGGGCAGGATGTCGTTCATGCCACGAATGGCTTGCAGAGACTTGCTCACATTAAATCCTTAAATTCCGTTCGGCTCTTCAGTCGGCTCAGCCGCGCGCGATAACCGCTGCGTCGGCTTCGACCTTTTCGGCCGCTTTCTCGCGGATCAAGCGTTCAAGCTCATCCACCAGATTGTCATTCGTCAGTTTCTGCGACGGCTTGCCGTCGATGTAAATCAGGTTTGGCGTGCCGCCGGTCAAGCCGATATGGGCTTCCTTGGCTTCGCCCGGCCCGTTGACCACGCAACCGATGACCGCGACGTCAAGCGGCACCAGCAGGTCTTCGAGGCGCCCTTCCAGCTCGTTCATGGTCTTGACCACATCGAAGTTCTGCCGCGAGCAACTCGGGCAGGCGATGAAGTTGATGCCACGGGAACGCAGATGCAGGGACTTGAGAATGTCGTAGCCGACTTTCACTTCCTCGACCGGATCCGCCGCCAACGAGATGCGAATGGTATCGCCAATCCCTTCGGCGAGCAGCATACCGAGGCCCACGGCAGATTTCACCGTGCCTGAACGCAAACCACCGGCTTCGGTGATGCCCAGGTGCAGCGGCTGGACGATTTCCTTCGCCAGCAAGCGGTAGGCTTCGACGGCCATGAACACGTCGGAGGCTTTCACGCTGACCTTGAAGTCCTGGAAGTTCAGGCGCTCAAGGTGTTCGACGTGGCGCAGCGCCGATTCGACCAGCGCGGCAGGCGTCGGCTCGCCGTATTTTTTCTGCAGGTCTTTTTCCAGGGAGCCGGCGTTCACCCCGATACGGATCGGAATGCCACGATCGCGGGCGGCATCGACCACCGCACGCACGCGGTCTTCGCGACCGATGTTGCCCGGGTTGATCCGCAGGCAGTCAACGCCAAGTTCGGCCACGCGCAAGGCGATGCGGTAGTCGAAGTGAATGTCGGCGACCAAGGGCACCTTGACCAGTTGCTTGATCTTGCCGAAGGCCTCGGCGGCGTCCATGTCCGGCACGGACACCCGCACGATATCGACACCCGCGGCTTCCAGGCGATTGATTTGCGCGACGGTCGCAGCTACGTCGTTGGTGTCGCTGTTGGTCATGCTTTGCACAGCGATGGGCGCATCGCCGCCAACAGGTACATTACCGACCCAGATCTTGCGCGATTCGCGACGTTTGATTGGAGATTCGCCGTGCATGACTTATTGACCCAACTTCAGGCGAGCAGTCTCGCCACTGGTGAACGGAGCGACATTGACCGCCTGACCGTTGTAGCTGACCTGCGCGCCGCGGGCATAACCCAGGCGCACGGAAAACGGCGGCTTGCCATTGAGGGAAACGCTTTCGCCTTTACGCTTCAGGCCGCTCAACAGCACCTTGCCGTTGCCGTCGGTGACCTGGGTCCAGCAGTCGGCGCTGTACTGTAGTTGGACCTGGCCCTGGCCTGCCACCGCAGGCGCTGCTGGCGCCGGTGCCGCAGCGGTTGGCGCTGCAACACTTGGAGCAACCGGTGCATTCACCGTCGGCGCTGCAACAGCTGGAGCTGCAGGAACAACCGGGGCTGGCGTCACAGGCGTGGCGGCGGTCGGTGCGGCGGCGGTCGGTGCAACGGGTGCCGGCGCTGGCGTTTCAGCCGGAGCCGGGGTCGCGGAGTCGGCCTGCGGCAATGCCAGGGCCGTGGTGTTTTGCGCCTCACCCTCGGCCACCGCCTGGTCTTCCGGCTCATCCAGCGGATGAATCTGGGTAGTGCCATCGGCACCTTCGACTTCCACGTGTTCTGGGGTGAGGCTGATCAGGTCCTTGGTGCGCAGCGAGGTCTGGTCCTGCCACCAGACAAAACCACCACCCACCACGGCCACCAGCAACAACAGGCTGACAATGCGCAAGATGGTGTGGGACACGCGAACTGGCTCTTCGATACGGCCCAGGCTGTGAACGCTGCTGCCCTTGGAGTCGGTACCGGTGGATTGGTCGAACTGCTGGACCAGGACGGCCTGGTCCATGCCGAGCAATTTGGCATAAGCACGGATATAGCCGCGGGCGAAGGTATGCCCTGGCAGCTTGTCGAAATCGCCGGCTTCCAGATTGCTCAGGGAATTGACGGTAAGGTTGAGCTTAAGGGCCACTTCGGCCAGCGACCAGCCATTGCTTTCGCGGGCCTGGCGCAAGGTCTCACCGGGGTTAACGCGATTCGCTGCTACAACTTCGGGATGCGCCGCTTTCATCATTGCTCCGACAGGTATTGCTGATATTCCGATGTACCGGGATAAAGTCGTTTTAATTGCAGGCCCGCACTGGCGGCCTTGTCGCGATCATCAAACACTTTTGCCAGGCGAATGCCGAGCAATAGACTACGTGCATTTTGCTCGGCAAGCAGGCTAAAACGGTCGTAAAAGTCACGCGCGGGCACATAATGCCTGTCTTCGTAAGACAACTCAGCCATTTCCAACAATGCCCGAGGCTGTTGTCGATTCAAACGCAGGGCTTTTTCCAGTTGCTGCTGGGCCAACTCGCGCTGGCCGAGCATCGAAGCCGTCATGCCCAGGTTCTCGAACACGCGCGAACGCTCAGGATACAGGGTATCGGCGGCGGCCTGCTCGAAACGCTCGTAGGCTTCCTTGTAACGTTTCTGCTCGTAGAGAAAGCTGCCGTAGTTGTTGAGGATTCGCGCATCGGCGGGACGGGAAGCCAGCGCCTTGCGAAAATGCTGGTCAGCCAGTTCCGGCTCCATTTCGGCCTGGAACACCAACCCCAGCGCGGCATTGGCGTCCGGGTCTGCGGCGTCCAGCTCCAGCGCCTTCTTCAGAGGCACTTTTGCTCGCTCGGTCATGCCTTGTTGCAAATAACCGATGCCCAGTTGCACGTAGGCCTCGAGCGCCTCGCCACGGCCTTTGCTGGTCTTCATCGGGTTGTAGTCGCCCGAAAGCACACAGCCAGCGCACAGGCTGGCCATTAGCAAAAGCAGCGCAAAGCGCAGGGACATGGAGATCCTCTCTTGATTACTTCGCAGCGTTCGACGCCATATCGTTGTCGGCGCTCAGTTCACGCACGGCGATATAACGTTCGCTGCGACGGGTGCGATCCAGCACCTGCCCTACCAATTGACCACAGGCCGCGTCGATGTCTTCACCACGGGTGGTGCGTACAGTGACGTTGAAACCGGCATGATGAAGCTGATCCTGGAACCGACGAATGGCATTGTTGCTAGGCCGCTCGTAACCGGAGTGCGGGAACGGGTTGAACGGGATCAGGTTGATCTTGCACGGGATGTTCTTGAGCAGCTCGATCATTTCAACGGCGTGCTCGACCTTGTCGTTCACGTCCTTGAGCAAGGTGTACTCGATGGTCAGCACGCGCTTTTCGCCCAGGGACGACATGTAGCGCTGGCACGACTCGAGGAGCATCTTAAGCGGATACTTCTTGTTGATCGGCACCAATTGGTTACGCAATGCGTCATTCGGTGCGTGCAGGGACAACGCCAGGGAGACGTCGATGTGCTTGGACAGCTCATCGATCATCGGCACCACGCCGGAGGTCGACAGGGTCACGCGGCGCTTGGAAATGCCGTAGCCCAGGTCGTCCATCATCAGGTGCATGGCCGCGATGACGTTGTCGAAGTTCAGCAGCGGCTCACCCATGCCCATCATCACCACGTTGGTGATGGCACGGTCGACGGTTGCCGGGACGCTGCCAAAGGATTTGTTGGCAATCCACACCTGGCCGATGACTTCGGCGGCGGTGAGGTTGCTATTGAAGCCTTGCTTGCCGGTGGAGCAGAAACTGCAATCCAGGGCACAGCCTGCCTGGGACGAAACGCACAAGGTGCCGCGCTTGCCCTGGGGAATGTACACGGTCTCGACGCAGCTGCCGGACGCCACGCGCACCACCCACTTGCGGGTGCCGTCGCTGGAGATGTCCTCGCTGACCACTTCCGGACCGCGAACTTCAGCAACGGCCTTGAGCTTCTCGCGCAGGGCCTTGCTGACGTTCGTCATGGCGTCGAAATCATCGACGCCAAAGTGGTGAATCCATTTCATTACCTGACCGGCACGGAAACGCTTCTCCCCGATTGAGTCGAAGAATTTTTCCATTTCCTGTTGAGTCAGACCCAGCAGGTTGGTTTTTACAGTCGATGTAGTCATGGATTCACCTTCACTCTTAAGCCAATGCTTAGCGAGTGGTTACTTCAGTAGCTGCGAAGAAGTATGCGATTTCGCGAGCGGCAGCGGCTTCGGAGTCCGAACCGTGTACGGCGTTGGCGTCGATCGATTCAGCGAAGTCAGCACGGATGGTGCCGGCAGCAGCTTCTTTAGGGTTGGTAGCGCCCATCAGCTCACGGTTGCGAGCGATGGCGTTTTCGCCTTCCAGAACCTGGACAACAACCGGACCGGAGGTCATGAACGCTACCAGGTCACCGAAGAAACCGCGCTCGCTGTGCTCAGCGTAGAAGCCTTCGGCTTCGGCTTTGGACAGTTGCTTCATTTTCGAAGCTACAACGCGCAGGCCAGCGTCTTCGAAACGGGAAACGATCTTGCCGATCACGTTTTTAGCAACGGCGTCAGGCTTGATGATGGAGAAAGTACGTTGAACAGCCATGGTGTAACTCCAGAAACGGTAATTTGCGAAAAATTAAACCCGCGAATTATACGCGGGTTCTTGGGTATTGCCTAACTGTGTACAGGTCGCCAGCTCTGTAGGAGCTGCCGAAGGCTGCGATCCTTTGATCCTGGCCTTTCGCTTGAGATTCAAGTGGCACCGGAAAGATCGCAGCCTCGCTTCGCGAGTCAGCTCCTACAAGCGTTCTTCGATCCAGTGGGCCTGAATGGCCTCCAGGATCTTTTCGCCACAATGCTCAGGCTTGTCGTCGAATTCGGGCAATTCCATCACCCATTTACGCAGATCGACGAAGTTGACCGACATAGGGTCCACTTCAGGCTTGCTTTCAGCCAGCTGGATCGCGATTTCCAGCACATCCGTCCACTTGAGACTCATGACAGTTCCTTGAATCAGTGCGGCGCTTCGGCTGCGTGGTTGAGCGAGTACTTCGGAATTTCAACGGTCAGGTCTTCGGTGCCGACCTTGGCCTGACAGCCCAGGCGCGACTCACGCTCCAGCCCCCAGGCCTTGTCGAGGTAGTCCTCCTCCAGCTCGTCAGCCTCTTCCAGCGAATCGAAACCTTCGCGGATGATGCAGTGGCAGGTGGTGCAGGCGCAGACGCCGCCACAGGCACTTTCCATCTCGATATGGTGTTCGTGAGCCAGCTCGAGGATGGAAATACCCGGCTCAGCCTCGACGACCATGCCTTCAGGGCAAAACTTCTCGTGTGGCAGAAAAATGACCTGCGGCATCGTTATTCCTCAATCTCATTCAGGTTGCGCCCCGCCAGCGCGGCTTTCACCGTCGAGTCCAGGCGGCGGGCAGCAAAGGCGTCGGTCACTTGCGACAGACGCTTGGTCTGCTGCTCGATGGCGTAGCCATCGGTACCTTTCATCAGTTCGGTCAGTTCCTGCACTTGCAGTTCGATGACCATGCGCTCGTCGGCGTCCAGCAAGCGCTCGCCGTCAGCTTCCAGGGCGGCCTGTACCGCCTCGATCAGGCGCTGGGCATCGACCTGCTGCTCACGCAGAACGCGGGCAACCTTGTCGTCGTTGGCGTGCTGGAACGAATCCTTGAGCATCTTGGCGATTTCGCCGTCGGTCAGGCCGTAGGACGGCTTGACCTGGATACTGGCCTCGACGCCCGAACCCAGTTCGCGAGCGGAAACACTGAGCAAGCCATCGGCATCGACCTGGAAGGTCACGCGAATCTTCGCCGCGCCGGCCACCATCGCCGGAATACCGCGCAATTCGAAGCGCGCCAGGGAGCGGCAGTCGCTGATCAGCTCGCGCTCGCCCTGCAACACGTGGATCGCCATGGCCGACTGGCCATCTTTGTAAGTCGTGAAGTCCTGCGCCCGAGCGACGGGGATGGTGGTGTTGCGTGGAATCACCTTCTCCATCAGGCCGCCCATGGTTTCCAGGCCCAGGGACAACGGAATCACGTCCAGCAGCAGCAATTCATCGCCATCGCGCTTGTTGCCGGCCAGGGTATCGGCCTGGATCGCGGCACCGATGGCCACCACTTGATCCGGGTCGATTTCAGTCAGAGGCTGGCGCCCAAAAGCTTCGGCGACAGCTTCGCGAACACGAGGCACGCGAGTCGAGCCGCCAACCATGACCACCGCATGCACGTCTTCCAGCTCTACACCGGAATCACGCACCGCGCGGCGACAGGCTTTCAGGCTGCGCGCGATCATCGGCTCGATCAAGGCATCGAAGGCTTCGCGGGTCAGCTCGGCTTTCCAGTCGCCATGAGTCACTTCGACCGACGAGGCGTTGGTCAGGGCTTCCTTGGCGGCGCAAGCCGTTTGCAGCAGCTGACGCTGCGCACCCGGATCGAGGTTGGCGGACAGACCGGCGCTCTCGATGATCCAGCCAGCAATTGCGTGGTCGAAGTCATCACCGCCCAGGGCGCTGTCGCCGCCGGTAGCCAGGACTTCGAACACACCGCCGGTCAGGCGCAGAATCGAAATATCGAAGGTGCCGCCGCCCAGGTCATAGATGGCAACCAGGCCTTCGGCGTGCTGGTCCAGACCGTAAGCCACCGCCGCGGCGGTCGGCTCGTTGAGCAAACGCAGCACATTCAGGCCGGCCAGTTTGGCCGCATCCTTGGTGGCTTGACGCTGGGCATCGTCGAAATAGGCCGGAACAGTGATGACCGCACCTACCAGCTCGCCGCCCAAAGTGGCTTCGGCACGCTGGCGCAAGACCTTGAGGATGTCCGCCGAGACTTCGACCGGGCTTTTCGGCCCCTGGATCGTCTCGATGAACGGCATGTGCGACTCGCCGCCGACAAAGCGGTACGGCAACTGATCACCCAATTGCTTGACGTCGGACAAACCACGACCCATCAAGCGCTTGACCGACAGCACGGTGTTCAAGGGATCGGTGGCGGCAGCCAGCTTGGCGGATTCGCCAACCTCGACGCGATCGGCGTGATAGCGCACGGCAGACGGCAGGATGACCTGCCCTTGCGCATCAGCCAGCGGCTCGGAAAGACCACTGCGCAACGCAGCGACCAGCGAATTGGTAGTGCCCAAGTCGATCCCCACAGCCAGGCGACGCTGGTGCGGTTGAGGACTTTGGCCGGGTTCGGCGATCTGCAGTAGGGCCATCGTTATCAGGACTTATCTGTATATCAGGCGTGCGACCGGAGCGGCACTGGGTTAATCGTCGAGGCGCTCTTCCAGCTGGCGCACTTCGTAGGTCAGCTTGTCGAGGAACTGCATGCGCCGCATCAGGCGTTCGGCCTGTTCACGTTGCGCTGCATCATTCCAGCAAGCTGCGAAACTGTCGTTCAGTTTTTCCTGGGCCACTTTCAGGCGGCGCTTGAAGACGGCAACGCCATTGAGGTCGGCGCTGTCCTGCAGGTCTTCGAGCTCTTCGCGCAACTCCATCTGTTGCAGAAGAAACTCCGGATCATGCACCGTGACCTCCAGCGGCAACTCGCCACCATTCAAGGCGAGCAGGTAACGCGCGCGCTTGGGTGGACTCTTGAGCGTCTGGTAGGCCTCGTTGAGGCTCGCGGATTGCTCTAGCGCCAGCCGCTGCTCCCGCTCGGAAGCGTCGGCAAAGCGGTCTGGATGAACACTGCGCGCCAACTCACGGTAGCGCGTAGCCAGCTGGTCGAGATCCAGGTTGAAGCTCGGTTGCAGCTCGAATAAAGCGAAATGACAAGGAGTACCCACGACAAGCCTCAGATGTTGAAGCTTTCGCCGCAGCCACATTCACCGCGCACGTTGGGGTTGTTGAACTTGAAGCCTTCGTTCAACCCTTCCTTGACGAAATCGAGCTCGGTGCCGTCCAGGTAGGCCAGGCTTTTCGGGTCGATGATCACTTTCTCGCCGTGACTCTCGAACACCTGGTCCTCTGCAACCACCTCGTCGACAAACTCCAGCACGTAGGCAAGGCCGGAGCAGCCCGTGGTGCGAACACCCAGGCGAATCCCCTCACCTTTGCCGCGCCCGTCAAGGGAGCGTCGCACGTGTCGAGCAGCCGCTTCTGTCATGCTGATAGCCATCGGTGACTCCTTACTCGTCGCCAAAAACTGAAAGTCAGATCAAGCCTTTCTTCTGCTTGTAGTCGCGAACAGCCGCCTTGATGGCGTCTTCGGCGAGTACCGAGCAGTGAATTTTGACTGGCGGCAGGGCCAGCTCTTCAGCCAGCTGGGTGTTCTTGATGGTTTCCGCTTCGTCCAGGGTCTTGCCCTTCATCCACTCGGTGGCGAGGGAGCTGGAAGCGATAGCCGAACCGCAGCCGTAGGTCTTGAACTTGGCATCTTCGATGATGCCGGCGTCGTTGACCTTGATCTGCAGGCGCATCACGTCGCCGCACGCCGGAGCGCCGACCATGCCGGTGCCGACATCAGGATCTTCCGCGTCCATCTTGCCGACGTTGCGCGGGTTTTCGTAGTGGTCGATGACCTTTTCGCTGTAAGCCATGATTCTCAATCCTCACTCATCAGGGCCGCTCTTGAGACCCTGTAGCTGCGCTTGCGTCAGTCGCCGCGTCGCTACAGGAGCTGTATCTGGCGGCTTCTTTATTTAGTGTGCCGCCCACTCGATCTTCGAGATATCGACGCCGTCTTTGTACATGTCCCACAGCGGCGACAAAGCGCGCAGCTTGGTAACGGCCTCGCAGACTTTCTGCGCGGCATAATCGATTTCTTCTTCGGTGGTGAAACGGCCGAAGGTGAAGCGGATCGAGCTGTGTGCCAGTTCGTCGTTGCGGCCCAGGGCGCGCAGTACGTACGAAGGCTCAAGGGACGCCGAGGTGCAGGCCGAACCGGACGAAACCGCCAGGTCCTTGAGCGCCATGATCAGCGACTCGCCTTCAACGTAGTTGAAGCTCAGGTTCAGGTTGTGCGGAACGCGGGCGGTCATGCTGCCGTTGACGTACAGCTCTTCCAGGTGCTCGACCTGCTTGTAGAAACGGTCGCTCAAGGCCTTGATGCGCACGTTCTCGGCAGCCATGTCTTCCTTGGCTACGCGGAAAGCTTCGCCCATGCCGACGATCTGGTGGGTCGCCAGGGTGCCCGAACGCATGCCGCGCTCGTGACCGCCGCCGTGCATGGTCGCTTCGATGCGAACACGTGGCTTGCGGCTGACGTACAGGGCGCCGATGCCTTTAGGACCGTAGGTCTTGTGGGCGGAGAACGACATCATGTCGACTTTCAGCTTCTGCAGGTCGATCTCGACCTTGCCAGTGGACTGGGCGGCGTCGACGTGGAACAGGATGCCCTTGGAACGGGTCAGTTCGCCGATGGCCGCGATGTCGTTGATGGTGCCGATTTCGTTGTTCACGTGCATGACCGAAACCAGGATGGTGTCGTCGCGCAGTTCGGCTTCGATCATCTCAGGCGTGACCAGGCCGTCGGTGCGAGGCTCGATGTAGGTCACTTCGAAACCTTCACGCTCCAGTTGGCGCATGGTGTCCAGGACAGCCTTGTGCTCGATCTTGGTGGTGATCAGGTGCTTGCCTTTGGTGGCATAGAAATGTGCCGCACCCTTGATTGCCAGGTTGTCAGATTCGGTGGCACCGGAGGTCCAGACGATTTCACGCGGGTCGGCGTTGACCAGGTCGGCCACCTGACGACGGGCGTTTTCGACGGACTCTTCGGCCTTCCAGCCAAACACGTGGGAACGGGACGCCGGGTTACCGAAGTTTCCGTCGACCAGCAGGCATTCACTCATCTTTTGCGCGACACGCGGATCAACCGGGGTAGTCGCAGAGTAATCAAGGTAAATCGGCAATTTCATGGACTATCTCCTAAATCAGGCTGGCTGGCGTGCCGCTAGCTCTCTGGCTGTCATTCGACGGCGGACGCTTCAATCTTGTCCAGGCGTGGCGCCTTGCTGTTGCAACGGCGTTGATCCTGACGCTGGGCTACTTCTTGCACCTCACGGCGAGTCACAAGGTCAGCCAAGCTGATACCGCTCAGAAATTCGTGAATCTGCAAGCTCAGATCGCACCACAAGTGGTGGGTCAGGCAGGTGTCGCCTTGATGGCAATCACCCTGACCCTGGCATTTGGTTGCATCGACCGATTCGTTCACCGCATCGATCACCTGGGCGACCTGGATACCTTGCATGTCGCGTGACAGCTGGTAACCGCCGCCTGGACCGCGAACGCTGGACACCAGATTGCTACGGCGCAATTTGGCAAACAGCTGCTCGAGGTAGGACAGGGAGATGCCTTGGCGCTCGGAGATATCGGCCAGGGACACGGGCCCGTGCTGCGCGTGCAACGCCAGGTCGAGCATGGCGGTCACGGCGTATCGGCCTTTTGTAGTCAGTCGCATGGACAATTACCACGGAGTTCGGAATGAGGCGAGTATGCAATTCCCGAGTATTTAAGTCAACTATAAGACCTAGTACTTTAGTCAGGTTTACCCGCAAAAGAGCGGCCGCATCATATCAGGATCTGCGACTTAATGGCACACCGCTTAGCGCGGTGCCATTGTCTAAATGCGACCTGTAGGAGCTGCCGCAGGCTGCGATCTTTTGATTTTGCTTTTATAAGACAAGATCAAAAGATCGCAGCCTGCGGCAGCTCCTACAGGGGGGGGGAATTCAGCCGGCCTGGCTTTGGTCCTTGTCCTTCACACAGGCGAAGTCTTCTTCGCGCAGCGAAGGCAGGTCCTTGGCACAGTAATTACTGCCCAGGTCCTTCAACGCCCCGCACATCCCCTCCAGACGCCCATCGACCGCCTGCAGGTGGTCGAGCAACTGGTTGATGGCGCGTGCCACCGGGTCCGGCATGTCTTCAGTCACGCCATAGGCATCGAAGCCAATCTTCTCGGCCATGGCCTTGCGCTTGGCATCCAGCTCCTGGTCCGGCTTGACGATGATCCGCCCCGGAATGCCCACCACCGTGGCGCCAGGCGGCACCTCTTTGGTCACAACGGCATTGGAGCCGACTTTGGCACCCGCCCCCACAGTGAACGGGCCAAGCACCTTGGCACCGGCGCCGACCACCACACCATCACCCAGGGTCGGGTGGCGCTTGCCCTTGTTCCAACTAGTGCCGCCCAGGGTCACGCCCTGGTAAATGGTCACGTCATCGCCGATTTCGGCGGTTTCACCAATGACGATGCCCATGCCATGGTCAATGAAGAATCGCCGGCCGACCTTGGCCCCCGGGTGGATCTCGATCCCGGTCAGCCAGCGGCCGAAGTTCGACACCAGCCGCGCCAGCCATTTCAGGTCGGCGCGCCACAGCATCGCCGACAAACGGTGGATCCAGATGGCATGCATGCCGGGGTAGCAGGTCAGGACTTCAAAAGCGTTACGCGCCGCCGGGTCTCGATGGAAAACACTCTGGATATCTTCACGCAAACGCTCAAACATCATTAATCCTTCCGCTTAAGAAGCTCACCACGGGCCGCTTTCTGGGTTTCCGTGAGGATGCCACGCAAAATGTTCATTTCCGCTCGGCTGACCGAGCTGCGTCCGTACAACCGGCGCAGGCGCGCCATCAAGTGCCGTGGTTTTTCCGGGTCGAGGAATTCGATGGACACCAGGGTTTGTTCCAGGTGCTCATAGAACCGCTCCAGCTCATCCATAGTCGCCAGCTCAGCGCTTTTGACCGATGCCACTTCTTCCTTCTCGACCTTGGTTGGCTGACCTTGGGCGGCCAGCCAGGCCATGCGCACTTCATAACTCAACACCTGCACCGCCGCCCCAAGGTTCAGCGAACTGAACTCAGGGTCTGATGGAATGTGCACGTGATAGTGACATCGCTGCAGCTCTTCGTTGGTCAGGCCGGAATCTTCACGACCGAACACCAGGGCGATCTCGGCCCCCTGCCCGGCCTCCTCGACCACTTTGGTCCCGCATTCGCGCGGGTCCAGCAGCGGCCAGGGAATGCGCCGGTCGCGAGCACTGGTGCCCAGCACCAGATTGCAGCCGACCAAGGCATCTTCCAAGGTGGCGACGACTTGCGCCTTTTCAAGGATGTCACCGGCACCGGAAGCACGGGCATCGGCCTCGTGGTGCGGAAACAGGCGTGGTTCGACCAGCACCAGGCGCGACAGCCCCATGTTTTTCATGGCGCGCGCGGTCCCGCCGATATTGCCCGGATGGCTGGTATTGACCAGGACGACACGAATGTTTTGCAGCAAGGGAGGCGCTCTCGAACACATTATCGGGAGCAGAATCTTACAGCGCCCACTACCGTTAAGCCATGAAAGCGAACGTCGTCCTTCTCCTGTAGAAACTTTCTGATAGAATGCCCGGCTTTCTTTAACAACCTTAGGTGACACATCCATGCAGCCCATGCTGAATATCGCGCTGCGCGCCGCCCGCAGCGCCAGTGAATTGATCTTCCGCTCCATCGAGCGCCTGGATACCATCAAGGTCGACGAAAAAGACGCCAAGGATTACGTATCCGAGGTGGATCGCGCCGCCGAACAGAAAATCATCGACGCACTGCGCAAGGCGTACCCAAATCACTCGATCATGGGTGAAGAGACCGGCCTGCACGCCGGCAGCGGCATCGAAGGCGAAGAGTACCTATGGATCATCGATCCGCTGGACGGCACCACCAACTTCCTGCGCGGCATTCCTCACTTCGCTGTCAGCATCGCCTGCAAATACCGCGGTCGCCTGGAACACGCTGTGGTCCTGGACCCGGTTCGCCAGGAAGAATTCACCGCCAGCCGTGGTCGCGGCGCCCAACTGAACGGCCGTCGCCTGCGCGTCAGCGGTCGCACCAGCCTGGACGGCGCCCTGCTGGGTACCGGTTTCCCGTTCCGTGACGACCAGATGGACAACCTCGACAACTACCTGGGCATGTTCCGCGCCCTGGTCGGCCAGACCGCCGGCATCCGCCGCGCTGGCTCGGCGAGCCTGGACCTGGCCTACGTGGCCGCCGGTCGTTTCGACGCCTTCTGGGAGTCGGGCCTGTCCGAGTGGGACATGGCAGCAGGCGCCCTGTTGATCCAGGAAGCAGGCGGCCTGGTGAGCGACTTCACCGGCGGTCATGACTTCCTTGAAAAAGGCCACGTCGTAGCCGGCAACACCAAATGCTTCAAGGCAGTATTGACGGCCATCCAGCCGCATCTGCCGGCCTCGCTGAAGCGCTAAGCTTCCAGCGACAGAAAAAGCACCCTGCGGGGTGCTTTTTTTATGCCTGGAATCCATCTCCGGCGGCAACACTACCCCCCTGTGGGAGCGAGCCTGCTCGCGAAAGCGGTGTATCAGCCGCCATCATTGCTGGATGCGGGGACGCCTTCGCGAGCAGGCTCGCTCCCACAGGGGATTGGGGTGCGGCATGACTCGTGCGCACAAAAAAGCACCCCGCAGGGTGCTTTCATTTGAATCTGACTTCAGCGGATCAATGTGCCTGCTGATTCTCCGACAAGATCAACTTGCCCTCTTTATCCACAGGGATCTGGTTCCCTGGATCGCGATCCATCCGCACCTTGCCTTCCTTGCCATCAAGCGAATAACGCACGTCGTAACCCACGACCTTGTCGCTGATGTCATTCACCGTATTACAACGGGTCTGCGTCGTGGTGTAGGTGTCACGCTCTTGCATGCCCTCCTGCACCTTGTTACCGGCATAACCTCCACCGACAGCGCCTGCAACCGTGGCAATCTTCTTGCCCGTGCCGCCGCCGATCTGGTTACCCAGCAAACCACCTGCCAGCGCACCTACCACGGTACCGGCAATCTGGTGTTGATCTTTGACCGGCGCTTGCCGGGTGACCGCCACATCCTTGCACACTTCACGTGGAGTCTTGATTTGCGTCTTGACCGGCTCAACGGCGAGTACTTGCGCGTACTCAGGGCCATTATCCTTAACCAGGCTGTAGGTGGCCACAGCACCGCCGGCAGTTACACCGACAGCACCCAGTACAGCACCAACCAGCATCGACTTGTTCACATGAACCTCCTGAACATCACATGCGGAGCGCGTCTGCGCTTCTCCCAGCCTTGGAGTATAAAAAAAGGCGCGAGTTCAACTCGCGCCTTTTTGGACTACATCGCCGAAGGAATTGGCCTTCAAGGACGGTCGTCGACTTCCTTCTCGGTGTTGGCCGCAGGAATCAGGTCTTCGGAGCTCAGGTTCAGCCAGATCAGCACCACGTTGGCGATGTAGATCGAGGAGTAAGTACCCGCCAATACACCAATAAACAGCGCGATGGAGAAGCCGAACAGGTTGTCACCACCGAAGAACAGCAGGGCCGCGATCGCCAGCAAGGTGGAGATCGAGGTGGCCATGGTGCGCAGCAGGGTTTGCGTGGTCGAGATGTTGATGTTCTCGATCAGGCTGGCCTTGCGCAGTACCCGGAAGTTCTCACGAACCCGGTCGAATACTACGATGGTGTCGTTGAGCGAGTAACCGATGATCGCCAGTACCGCCGCCAGCACCGTCAGGTCGAAGGTGATCTGGAAGAACGACAGGATACCGATGGTCACGATCACGTCGTGGATCAGGGACACGATCGCCCCGACCGCGAACTTCCACTGGAAGCGGAACGCCAGGTAGATCAGGATGCCGCCCAGCGCCATCAGCATGCCGAGGCCACCCTGGTCGCGAAGCTCTTCACCCACCTGCGGGCCGACGAACTCGACGCGCTTGACCGTCGCCGGGTTTTCGCCGCCGACCTTCTGCAAGGCCTCGGCCACCTGGTGGCCCAGTTGTGGATCTTCACCCGGCATACGCACCAGCAGGTCGGTGGTCGCACCGAAGTTCTGCACGATGGCTTCGTGATAACCCGCGGTCACCAGTTGCTCACGCACCTTGGTGACGTCGGCCGGACGCTCGTAGGTCAGCTCGATGAGCGTACCGCCGGTGAAGTCCAGGCCCCAGTTCATGCCCTTGGTGGCGACGCTGAACAAGGCCAGCACGGTAAGGAACAATGTGACGCCGAACGCAACGTTGCGAACGCCCATGAAGTTGATTGTACGTAACATGGCAGCCCCTTAAATCCACAACTTCTTGAAGTCACGTCCGCCGAAGATCAGGTTGACCATCGCGCGGGTCACCATGATGGCCGTGAACATCGAGGTAAAGATCCCGAGGGACATGGTCACTGCGAAGCCCTTGACCGGCCCTGTGCCCATGGCAAACAGGATGCCGCCGACCAGCAAGGTGGTCAGGTTGGCGTCGAGAATCGCGGTGAATGCCCGGCCGAAGCCTTCGTTGATTGCACGCTGCACAGTCATGCCCGCGGCAATCTCTTCACGAATTCGCGAGAAGATCAGCACGTTGGCGTCGACCGCCATACCCATGGTCAAAACGATACCGGCGATGCCCGGCAGGGTCAGCGTGGCCCCCAGCAGCGACATCAAGGCCAGCAGCATCACCATGTTCACCGCCAGTGCGACGGTGGCAATGATGCCGAAGAAGCGGTAGATGGCGATGATGAACAGGGAGACGAACAGCATGCCCCACAGCGACGCATCGATACCCTTGGTGATGTTGTCGGCACCCAGGCTCGGGCCAATGGTGCGCTCTTCAGCGAAGTACATTGGTGCAGCCAGGCCACCGGCACGCAGCAGCAGCGCCAGTTCGGACGACTCGCCCTGGCCGTTCAGGCCAGTGATACGGAATTGCGCACCCAGCGGCGACTGAATGGTCGCCAGGCTGATGATCTTCTTCTCTTCCTTGAACGTCTGGACCGCTACGTCTTTCTCGACGCCATTAACCATCTGCTTGGTGTAAGTGGTAACCGGACGCTGCTCGATGAAGATCACCGCCATGCTGCGACCCACGTTCGAACGGGTCGCACGGCTCATCAGCTCGCCACCGTGGCCATCCAGGCGGATGTTCACTTCTGGCGTACCGTGCTCGCCGAAACCAGCCTTGGCGTCAGTCACTTGGTCACCGGTGATGATCAGGCCACGCTCGATCAGCGCAGGAGGACGCTTGCCCTCACGGAACTCGAATTCTTCGGACGTGGCCTTCGAAGCGCCAGGCTCGGCGGCCAGGCGGAACTCAAGGTTGGCCGTCTTGCCGAGGATACGCTTGGCTTCGGCAGTGTCCTGCACGCCCGGCAGCTCAACCACGATGCGGTTGGCGCCCTGACGCTGGACGATCGGTTCGGCAACACCCAGCTCGTTGACGCGGTTACGGACCGTGGTCAAGTTCTGCTTGATGGAGTATTCGCGGATTTCCGCCAGCTTGGCCGGGGTCATCGCCAGACGCAGCACCGGTTGGCCATTGAGGTCGGCCGGAACAATGTCGAAATCGTTGAAATTCTTGCGGATCAGGCTGCGGGCCTGTTCACGGCTGTCTTCATCGGAGAAGCCCAGCTGAATGGCGCCATTGAGTTGCGGCAGGCTGCGATAGCGCAGTTTCTCTTTACGCAACAGGCTCTTCACATCGCCTTCGTACACTTTCAAACGTGCATCCAGAGCTTTGTCCATGTCCACTTCCAGCAGGAAGTGCACGCCACCGGACAAGTCCAGGCCCAGCTTCATCGGGTGCGCGCCCAGGCTGCGCAGCCATTGCGGGGTGGTTTGCGCCAGGTTCAGTGCAACGACGTAGTCATCACCCAATGCCTTGCGCACGACGTCTTTGGCCGGCAGCTGGTCTTCAGCCTTGGTCAGGCGAATCAAGCCGCCCTTGCCGTTGGCAGCCAGGGTGGCAGCCTTGACGCTGATCCCGGATTCCTTGAGCGCAGCGCTCACACGATCCAGATCAGCCTGATTGACCTGCAGTGCAGTGCTTGCACCGCTGACCTGAATGGCCGGGTCATCAGGATAAAGATTGGGAGCGGAATAAATCAGACCGATCGCCAGCACCGCCAGGATCAGAATGTATTTCCACAGAGGGTATTTGTTCAGCATCACGCCGCCCGCTTATGACGCGGGGCGCCTTGCGCGCCCCGTCGATTGAGTAAAAGTTGAAACTTAGATCGCTTTGAGCGTGCCTTTTGGCAGCGTGGCGGCGATGGCGCCTTTCTGGAACTTCATTTCGACGGTGTCGGAAACTTCCAGAACCACGAAATCGTCGGCCACTTTGGTGATCTTGCCGGCGATGCCGCCGGTGGTCACGACTTCGTCGCCTTTCTGCAGGCTGCTCAGCAGGTTCTTCTGCTCTTTGGCGCGCTTGGCCTGTGGACGCCAGATCATCAGGTAGAAGATGACCAGGAAGCCGACCAGGAAAATCCACTCAAAGCCGCCGCCCATAGGGCCTGCCGCAGGTGCAGCAGCGTCTGCCATGGCGTTAGAGATAAAAAAGCTCATTTAGCACTCCAGTTGCAAATGTTGAATATTGGGGTCAGGAAACTCAGTCCAAAGGCGGCACGGGTAGCCCGCGTTTGGCGTAGAAGGCATCGACAAAGGCGGCCAATGTACCCTGTTGAATAGCCTCGCGCAAACCAGCCATAAGCACTTGATAATGACGCAAGTTATGGATGGTATTGAGCATGCTTCCCAGCATTTCGCCGCACTTGTCCAGGTGATGCAGATAAGCACGGGAGAAGTTCTGGCAGGTATAGCAATCGCAGGTCGGATCCAGCGGCGAATCATCATGGCGATGGAACGCGTTACGGATCTTGATCACGCCTGTGTCAATGAACAGATGCCCATTGCGGGCATTACGGGTTGGCATCACGCAATCGAACATGTCCACACCGCGGCGCACACCCTCCACGAGATCTTCCGGTTTGCCAACGCCCATAAGGTAACGAGGTTTGTCAGCCGGCATCTGGCCCGGCAGATAGTCCAGCACCTTGATCATTTCATGCTTGGGCTCGCCCACTGACAGACCGCCGATGGCCAGGCCGTCGAAGCCGATCTTGTCCAAGCCTTCCAGGGAGCGCATGCGCAAATCCTGGTGCATGCCGCCCTGAACGATACCGAACAGCGCCGCCGTGTTGTCGGCATGGGCGTTTTTCGAGCGCTGGGCCCAGCGCAGCGACAACTCCATGGACACGCGAGCGACGTCTTCGTCAGCCGGGTACGGCGTGCATTCGTCAAAAATCATCACGATGTCCGAGCCCAAGTCGCGCTGGACCTGCATCGACTCTTCCGGGCCCATGAACACCTTGGCGCCGTCGACCGGGGAGGCGAAGGTCACGCCCTCCTCCTTGATCTTGCGCATGGCGCCCAGGCTGAACACCTGGAAACCGCCGGAGTCGGTCAAAATCGGGCCTTTCCACTGCATGAAATCGTGCAGGTCGCCGTGCTTCTTGATCACTTCCATGCCTGGGCGCAGCCACAGGTGGAACGTGTTGCCCAGAATGATTTCAGCGCCAGTGGCCTCGATATCCCGCGGCAACATGCCCTTGACCGTGCCGTAGGTGCCCACCGGCATGAAGGCCGGGGTCTCGACGGTACCGCGCGGGAAGGTCAAACGACCGCGACGAGCCTTGCCGTCAGTAGCAAGTAACTCAAACGACATACGACATTGGCGACTCATTCTTTGTCCTCAGGGCCACGTGGTGCGGGGTTACGGGTGATAAACATCGCATCACCGTAGCTGAAAAAGCGGTATTCGTTGTCGACGGCGGCTTTATAGGCGGCCATGGTTTCCGGATAACCGGCAAACGCCGAGACCAGCATCAACAACGTGGATTCAGGTAAATGGAAGTTGGTGACCAGGGCATCGACCACATGAAACGGCCGGCCCGGGTAGATGAAAATGTCGGTATCGCCGCTGAACGGCTTGAGCACGCCATCGCGGGCGGCACTTTCCAGGGAACGCACGCTGGTCGTCCCCACCGCCACCACCCGACCGCCGCGCGCGCGACAGGCGGCCACCGCATCCACCACGTCCTGGCCGACTTCCAGCCATTCGCTGTGCATGTGGTGGTCTTCGATCTTCTCGACCCGCACCGGCTGGAAGGTGCCAGCGCCCACGTGCAGGGTCACGAACGCCGTCTCGACGCCCTTGGCGGCAATCGCCTCCATCAACACCTGATCGAAATGCAGCCCCGCCGTCGGCGCCGCCACCGCGCCCAAACGCTCGGCGTAGACGGTCTGGTAACGCTCGCGGTCCGCGCCTTCGTCCGGGCGGTCTATATAAGGAGGCAGCGGCATGTGCCCGACACGGTCGAGCAGCGGCAACACCTCTTCGGCAAAGCCCAGCTCGAACAACGCATCGTGACGCGCCAGCATCTCGGCCTCGCCACCGCCGTCGATCAAAATCTTCGACCCGGGCTTGGGCGACTTGCTGGAACGCACATGGGCCAGCACGCGATGACTGTCCAGCACCCGCTCCACCAGGATTTCCAGCTTGCCGCCGGAAGCCTTCTGGCCAAACAGCCGCGCCGGAATCACCCGGGTATTGTTGAACACCATCAAATCGCCAGGGCGCAAATGCTCCAGCAAATCAGTGAATTGACGGTGTGCCAGGGCGCCGCTGACCCCATCCAGGGTCAACAGGCGACTACCGCGACGCTCGGCCAAAGGGTGGCGGGCGATCAGCGAATCAGGGAGCTCGAAAGTAAAGTCAGCAACGCGCATGATGGGGTTCGTCTAGCAGGGCCGGGAAGTCTAGCGGAAATATCAAAAATTCTCCATGTACCTGATTGACCGACGGTTATCTCATCTTTATACTCCGCGGCCATTGCCCTGATGGCGGAATTGGTAGACGCGGCGGATTCAAAATCCGTTTTCGAAAGGAGTGGGAGTTCGAGTCTCCCTCGGGGCACCAAATTAAGAAAGGTCTTGCTTAGCAAGGCCTTTTTTTTTCGCCCGCAGAAAAGCACCTGGCACCCCACCGCCAACGCCCTGACACCGCGCTGACCTGTAGGACCCGGCTTGCTGGCGATGCTTTTGATCCTGCCTCTCCACGCGCACCACACCCGCGGAACATTTCACAAGGACTCCCCCATGGAATCGCACCTGGAAACCGTCGCCCTCTTCTCCCTCAAGCTGGCTTATGAGACGGAAGGTTCAAGCCCGATTTTGCGGGATGATCTGGTCATGGGCGATTACCAGCGGGATGTGTTCGAGTTGCTGGTGCGCCGGGGGGATGTTGAGGGGATTCAGGTGAAGGTGAGTGAGTGTGTGGGGTTGGCGTTGGAGGCGGTTGGGGGTGTGGATAAGCCGTTGGGGCGGGAGTTGGGGAGGTTGGTGGGGGAGTTTGCCGGGGTTCGGGGGATGGAGGAGCTTGATGCGCCGCTCGTTGCGCTTAAGGATTATCTGAAAGACATTCAATGAATCAACGCCGGCGCACCGACGCGGGCCGCCACCCTTTGACCAATGATAAATCTGTCTTCTGCTCCCAGTCCCTTTCTCCTGGAATGCCCTCCTTTTCCAGACCACTGCTGCGTTTTTGGCAGCTTGCCAGCTACGCGAGTGTTCCAAAAGTGGCTAGAACTCGACCCTGTGATAAACACCTTCAGCACCTACATTATGACCAAAGCCGCACCAGTCACCTGTCGTGCGCTTTACAGCGAACAGATCTTGTTGATGGTATTCCACAATGAAGCCCCAGCGTATTGCCAATATTGCGCCTCCAACTTAGCGGACATATTTTCTACCAATTTTTTTATATCGCCCTCGAGCTTGCCAACATTGAAAATCGACTTTTTGTCCTCTGGCAGAATGCTCAGCCATGCTCGTGCCTTTAGGTAATTTCCTTCGCGCGCATAGGTGAGAGCGACGTTATTGTAGGCCATCGCTATTTTATCTTCGTCCAACCGACAACTCTCCGACCAGCCAACCTGCCGCTCGTACTGCTCCCGAGCCTTGGCGTATAGCTTAAGCTTGTAATACCTTCCGCCCTCGGCGGAGTACTCGCTAATTTTAAGGCAATTAGCCGCCGCTTTTTACGCCGTAATTTCCGCATGAGCATAAGCCGGCACAATAAAAAGTAGCATGATTGCCTCAGCCTTTACGCAGCGCCGCATTAAAAAATAGAAATTCGGAAACCCCACACTAACCCTATTTAAAAATCTGAAAAAAAGTGGGACAGATTTATTTTCACAAATAAATAAAACTGCCCCCCCCCTTACCTGCCCCCCTTTACCTCCACAGCGAGAACATTTTCGATCAACATGCGATGCGCTTGTAAATCGCCAACTGTTAACTTCCTGATTATTTCCGAAAAAAGAATATCGAAATTAAGTACAAAATCCAACCAGCATGAAAGCTATACTTTATTATCTTTTTATAAACATGATCACTAGAATGCCGATGGCAATTGGAAATAATTAACGAAAAAAACTTATTGAAAACGTCGTTAATGAAAATACCGGCATCAGCACTCCAAGCCCTGAAAACTCTACTAGAAATGATTGACCACGACCACCTCCAGGCAAAAGTAGATGTTGATGATATATTGCGTAAATAGAAAGCATTATAAAAATCAACGAAACCCCACCAAGTAGGATTTTTAATCGAAGTGGTGCCTCCTTCAAAATATTGAAGCTCCCCATCTCATATTTTTTTAATCGACAAGAAAGACAGCACCCCCTTCTATTAGCGATAAGCCGTCTCTATCCAGCACTCCACATTTTTTGCATTTCTTTACTCTGGGCTTCATTTATTTTCGATCCATCTGTTCACACCGAGCAGCGAACGGGTGCAAATAATGGGGCCGCCATCAGGTCGACTGCCCCATTTTCGACTAATGGAGGAGATGCGCTTTCCCTATCACGACAAGCAATATCATTGAAACTACAAGCCCAATAAAGCCCCATTGCAACATTACAAGCTTGCGCTTAAGCGGGAGGGGGAAGCTATCTATATCCTCAGCATTGGCTAGACCTCGCTTAAGGAAGAACCCTGGAAACGTAAGAATACTAGAAATGCTTCCTACCAACAGCAATCTGCCATGAAGACTAGTACTCTTGTATATCCCTAAAGCCAGCAGAGACGAGCTGTTTTTGAAGTGCGACGACATCAAGTCACCCTTCGTATAGCTCAGATACAAAGCAACTCCAATGCTGATGAATTGGCAGAGAATTACCAGACCACCCAAACCGCCGATGATTAGTTTAGCTGTAATCACTTCACTGCCTCGTAAATCTGTTCTCCGACCATTTCGCCAAGTACACCACCAAATTCTCCTCCAGCATAAGAACTAACTCCAACGACCAGAATACTACATGCTAATGGCGCAACACCGGCAGTAGGTACAGTTAATGCCACACAGAGGCCACCCACTAAGGGAGCGGTCAAACCGCCAACTAATGCACCACCCCCGAGTTCGCCAGCAAAGCTTCCCGCTTCAGTAAATTTAACTCGCTTGCAGGCCTGGGCATTGCCCGCCGTACACACATCCTGAACTTTCAAAGCGGAAGCTCCTCCGCCGACGGCAGTCCCGACCCAACCGCCGTATTTAACGTACTTAGAGGCCTTCGCCACACCTTCAAGATGGGTGGCATGACCCGGTATTTGCCCCCCGGGACTGGCATGGGTCCAGTGGTGGACCAGGCTTTGGCTGGAAATACCCAACATTTTTTTCAAGTTGATATGGTCAGGGAATCCAATGCCCTTGCGGGTCAGTGTCGTCATATGGCTGTTTAGTTGTGCGAGCAGACGCTGGCGCTCTACAAAGAACGCTGGCGAGCGCAGGTGCCCATCTCTTTGCAGCGTATTCTGTTGCAACGCTTCAATATCCCTCAAGGCATTGCCTACGTTATCCAGGTTGTTCTTGAAAATACTCGCGCCAACGCCAACAGCGTTCGAGCCATAGGTCAGGAAGGCCTGGATGACATCACGGTGTTGCACCATGAAATCCGCCTCTTCGGGGCTAAGCGTTTCAATGATCTGGTTGGTCTTGGCTGCCACGTCCATGAGCAGCGCTTCTTCACGGGTGCACTGGTAGTTGTTGGGGTCGCCCAGCACGATCATCGAACCGGCTTTGACATCGCGCAGGTTGGGGTTGAGCAGCTTGAATTTTCCCATCACCGCCGGGTCACGCAGGGTGAACAAGGAGGCTTCGAGCTGTTCGCGGGTGGTGCTCTTGGGCACGATGTAGAAGCCTGGTTCCTGGGCTGCTGCACCGCCTAAGGACACTGGCTGGGGAGTGCTCGACGCCGATGCGAAACCGGCTGATCGTGGCGCTGCCGGATTGCCGGCGAGAGGTGTGGTCGGTTGGGACGCGGCCCTTGTGGTCTGGGGCGCAGCACTGCTACGCGACTCATAACTGGCGGTAAACACCGAGGGAATCAACCTGGCTCTGCACGGGCAGGTGCTGTAGCTGTCCAGCGAGCCCGCCACGATCCTGCCATGACTGTTGATGTAGGAGACGCCTCCCACAATTGTGTAGGTTTCGTCGTTTTTCCCGCAGGAAACACGGTCGCCTTCACGGGCATGGGCGATACCAAACATCATGACGCGTGTGTCGGCCTCTAAAACCTGGCCACCGCAAGTGGTCTTGTCACCCAGGCGAATGAAATGTCCTTGTGCCATTGTTGATCTCCCTCTCTGCTAGCGCCCCAGATAGCGCACCACGGTTAACGATCGATAAGCCGACTCGGGGTGAGTGGCTTAACGCAAAGTACGTGGACAGAGAGGAAACTCAAGATGGTCGAGAAAATCAGGAAAGATCCCACAAACCATGCGGAAAAAGCTGAAGAAAATGTAGATAGGACAAATACAAATTCGCCCTTAATTCGTAAAAACGTCAAAAAAACATACATTAATAACTTAATCGTCCTTCGCCCCATTATCTTCTCGGCGGCAGGTCATGTACTGCTCGATTGATGGTTGCACCAGTGGTGACTGCACGATACCCTTCCGCCGTCGCTGCCAATTCAGCGACCGGGTGTGAGAACCCGTGGAAATCAAGGCGCAAAGCGCCCCAAAACCTATCGTGGCGTTTTTTTTCGTCTGCGATATGGCTTTATGGCGGCTGTGCGTGGGAGACCTTCGGGTCTGCCGGTTGCCTTGATTGCCGGTTTCTCACCCCGCGCACGGCTGTCACCCAAGCCCGTGAGAAGGCTCGTGGCAGCTCCTCAAATCAAGGATGTTGACCATGACCAAGACAAATCCGTTTGAAATTTGGCTTTTCCCATTACGTAATTCCCAATTGCATGCCCCCCTCCCCCATTGCCTCTCCATCCTCGGAGGTGACCAATGACCGAACAACCCGAGCTCAAAACCATCGGATTAACCCCCGCCATTTACTGCTCCGATCAACCACTGTTCCACGTTACTCGCGGCGTTCCGCTCGGTGATGCGTTGTCGATGGCTTCTGATTTTCTGTTTCTGGCCAAGACGCTGACTGAAGATACTGCCTATGCCAGGGATACCGACCGGCATGCCTGGGCTGCGCATTATTTGACGTCGATGGGTAAGGCGTTGGTGGATGATGCGGTGAAGGTGTTGGAGCGGGATCGGGCGGTTGGGCCGATGGGCAAGCGGGCGGCGGAGGCTGGAGGGTAGCTTTTGCGTTTTAGACGTCAGGCATGACGTTTGTAGGGATGGGTTTGGTTGCGGGGGCTTGGGCATTCTGCGGGCGTGGGGGTTGCCTTGGGTTTTTCGCGAGCATGCTCGCTCCTACAGGAAGCTGGTATGGGCAATCTTCGTGGTTTGTAAACAAGAAGGCCCGAATGTAATGCCGGACTGAGCCAGTCTGATGATTGTGGCAATTTCGATTTCGCATTGAACACTGGTTTTGGTGACACCCGTGCGGGTGGCTAGCTTCAGCACTGATGTTGGCTGGGCTGGCGTTATCGCTGGCAAGCCAGCTCCTACAGGGTATTGCGGAAGGCTGGTGGGTATTGTTTGGCCCTGGTGGGTGAGTTGTTTTTTTATGCAGGACCCCATTTGGTATTTGTGTTGGCTGGGCTGGTGCTTTCGCGAGCAGGCTCGCTCCCACAGGGGGTTCACACAGGGGTTTTGCGTGCCGTTCGGTTGGATTAGCCCCGAGTTTCGGGCTTTGGTTGAGCGGACCGCTGCTTTTCCCGGAATGGTTTTGCCCATCTGCTCCGCAGAATTGCCTACGGTTCTGAGGCTTCTTTCCACCTGTAATGCTTGTTATACATCCCTCATCGACAAGCCTTCAGGCCGTTAGGCCAGTGTATGAACGCCCCCTGCGGCGCTCATCTAGACTTTATGCATAGTCGTAGGCAGAACCGAGCACGTCGCTTTGGTGCGGTTTGATCAATAGCGGCGTGGCAAGCTGCCCTTTATGCCCAGTTGAGGTGCGGCGAAGACCGTGCCGGGCACAACAAGATGCCCGCTCAGGGTGCCCTGGCCAACGGCCTGTCAATGCCACGATGCCGTGACGTGGTGTGAGTGCCGCAGCCGACACTTTCGGACGACCGACGACCTTCTGGTTTGTCCGTGACCGTGAGGATTGCTGAATGCCTGATGTTGAGTTGCACCTGTCTGTGGTCAATACCCTGCTGGAGCGCCATAAGGGCACTCCCGGCGCCCTGTTGCCGATTCTTCATGATATTCAGGAGCGCATTGGGTATATCCCCGATGCGGCCGTGCCCGAGATTGCCCACGCGCTGAACCAGAGTCAGGCCGAGGTGCGCGGGGTGATCAGTTTTTACCATGACTTCCGTACTGCGCCGCCTGCCCGGCATATCCTGCGGCTGTGCCGCGCCGAGTCGTGCAAGAGCCGCGGGGCCGAGCAGTTGGCGGCGCAATTGCGTGAGCGTCTGCAGCTGGATGACCACGGCAGCAGCGCCGATGGCAGCATCAGTTTGCGGCCAGTGTATTGCCTGGGTGCTTGTGCCTGCTCGCCGGCCCTGGAGCTGGACGGCCGGGTGCATGCGCGGCTGAGCGCTGAGCGTCTGGATGCCTTGCTCGACGCTTGCCGGGAGGACGCATGATGCCGACTCTTTATCTGCCGACCGACTCGCTGGCCCGTGCCGTGGGGGCCGATGAGGTGTCCACGGCGCTGATCACTCAGGCCAGGGAGCGCAACCTGCCGCTGGAGTTGCAGCGCACCAGTTCGCGCGGCCTGTATTGGCTGGAGCCATTGCTGGAAGTGGACTCGCCACAAGGCCGGATCGGCTTCGGCCCGCTGACCGCTGCCGATGTGCCGTCCGTTCTCGAAGCCCTAAACAGCTCAACCGAACATCCTCTGTCCCTGGGCCTGGTAGAAGAGCTGCCTTATCTGAAGACCCAACAACGCCTGCTGTTCGCCCGCGCTGGCATTACCCGGCCGTTGTCGCTGGACGATTACCGCGCCCACGGCGGTTTCGAAGGCCTGGCAAGGGCTGTCGCCATCGGCGGCGAGCAAACCGCCACAGCGGTGTTCGATTCGGGCCTGCGTGGTCGTGGCGGCGCCGCCTTCCCTGCCGGGATCAAATGGCGCACGGTGCGCGGCACCCAGGCGGCGCAGAAGTACATTGTGTGCAACGCCGACGAAGGCGACTCCGGCACCTTTGCCGACCGCATGTTGATGGAAGGCGACCCCTTCCTGCTGATCGAAGGCATGGCCATTGCCGGCATTACCGTCGGCGCCAGCTTCGGCTACATCTATGTGCGATCGGAATATCCAGACGCCGTCGCTACTCTGCGCGCAGCGCTGAACATCGCCCGTGACGCCGGCTATCTCGGCGCCAATGTCGGCGGCAGCGGCCAGGCGTTCGATATGGAAGTGCGGGTCGGTGCCGGCGCGTACATCTGCGGTGAGGAAACCGCCCTGCTGGATTCGCTCGAAGGCAAGCGCGGGGTCGTTCGCGCCAAGCCGCCGATCCCCGCGTTGCAGGGCCTGTTCGGCCAGCCGACGCTGGTGCACAACGTGCTGACCCTGGCCTCGGCGCCGCTGATTTTGGCCAAGGGTGCGCAGTTCTATCGCGACTACGGCATGGGCCGTTCCCTGGGCACCATGCCCTTCCAGTTGGCGGGCAATGTTCGTCACGGCGGCCTGGTGGAACGGGCCTTTGGCCTGACCCTGCGCGAGTTGGTGGAAGGCTACGGCGGCGGCACTGCCAGTGGCCGACCGCTGAAGGCTGCGCAGGTGGGTGGCCCGCTTGGCGCCTGGGTGCCGCCGGCGCAATTCGACACGCCGCTGGATTACGAGGCCTTCGCCGCCATGGGCGCGATGCTCGGTCACGGTGGTGTGGTGGTGGCGGACGATACGCTGGACATGGCCCACATGGCGCGGTTCGCCATGGAGTTCTGCGCCGAGGAATCCTGTGGCAAATGCACGCCGTGCCGTATCGGCTCGACCCGGGGCGTGGAGGTGATCGACCGCTTGCTGGCCGCGCCAGATCAGGCTGGTCGTGATCAGCAAGTGATCATCCTCAAGGACCTGTGCGACACGATGCAATACGGTTCGCTGTGCGCCTTGGGCGGCATGGTCTCCTTTCCGGTCGCCAGCGCCCTCAAGTACTTCCCCGCCGACTTCGGCTTGCAGCCCTCGGAGGCCGAGCAATGATCACTGTATTCGATCCGAAAACCGACATGGATCTGGGCACGCCAGCCCGTGAAAGCCAGGTGCAGGTCACCCTGAACATCGATGGTCAAACCATCAGCGTGCCCGAAGGTACTTCGGTGATGCGCGCTGCCGCATTGCTGGGCACCACCATTCCCAAACTCTGCGCCACCGACAGCCTGGAAGCCTTCGGCTCCTGCCGCATGTGCCTGGTGGAGATCGATGGTATGCGCGGCTATCCCGCGTCCTGCACCACGCCGGTCACTGAAGGCATGACCGTACATACCCAGACGCCGAAGCTCGCCACCCTACGCCGCAACGTCATGGAGCTGTACATCTCCGATCACCCGCTGGACTGCCTGACCTGCTCGGCCAACGGTAACTGCGAGCTGCAAACCGTGGCCGGTCAGGTCGGCCTGCGGGAGGTGCGTTACGGCTATGAAGGCGACAACCATCTGGCCGATGTGAAGGACACTTCCAACCCCTACTTCGACTACGACCCGAGCAAGTGCATCGTCTGCAACCGCTGCGTGCGTGCCTGCGAAGAAACCCAGGGCACCTTTGCCTTGACCATCACCGGACGTGGTTTTGAATCCCGGGTGGCGGCGGCTGGCGGGGATAACTTCCTTGATTCGGAATGCGTGTCCTGCGGCGCCTGTGTACAGGCCTGCCCGACCGCCACGCTGATGGAAAAAAGTGTGGTCGAACTGGGTCAGCCCGAACACAGCGTGATCACCACCTGCGCCTATTGCGGCGTGGGTTGTTCGTTCCGCGCCGAGATGAAAGGCGACCAACTGGTGCGCATGGTCCCGGACAAGAACGGCCAGGCCAACCACGGCCACTCCTGCGTCAAGGGGCGCTTTGCCTGGGGCTACGCCACCCACCCGGATCGCATCACCAAGCCGATGATCCGCAAGCACATCAACGACCCGTGGCAGGAAGTCAGCTGGGATGAAGCGGTGACCTACGCCGCCAGCGAATTCCGCCGCCTGCAGCAGAAATATGGCCGCGACTCCATTGGCGGCATCACTTCCAGCCGCTGCACCAATGAAGAAACCTACCTGGTGCAGAAACTGGTGCGCGCCGCGTTCGGCAACAACAACGTCGACACCTGTGCGCGGGTCTGCCATTCGCCGACCGGTTATGGCTTGAAGCAAACGTTGGGCGAGTCCGCTGGCACCCAGAGTTTCGACTCGGTGATGCAGGCCGACGTGATCCTGGTGATGGGCGCCAACCCGAGCGATGCGCACCCGGTGTTCGCTTCGCAACTCAAGCGCCGCCTGCGTGAAGGTGCGCGGCTGATCGTCATCGACCCACGGCGTATTGATCTGGTGGACTCGGTGCACGCCCGCGCCGACTATCACTTGGCCCTGCGCCCCGGCACCAACGTCGCCATGCTCAACGCCCTGGCCCATGTGATCGTCACCGAAGGCCTGCTCAACCAGCCCTTCATCGACGCCCGCTGCGAAGGCAACGATTTCGCCCGCTGGAGCGAGTTTGTCAGCCGTGCGGAGAACTCACCGGAAGCCCTTGCCCCAGTCTGTGGGGTCGACGCCGCCGATATTCGTGCTGCCGCGCGCCTGTACGCCACTGGCGGCAACGCCGCGATCTATTACGGCCTGGGCGTCACCGAGCACAGCCAGGGCAGCACCGCGGTGATGGGCATCGCCAACCTGGCCATGGCCACCGGCAACATCGGCCGCGAAGGTGTGGGCGTGAACCCGCTACGCGGGCAGAACAACGTGCAGGGCTCCTGCGACATGGGCTCCTTCCCTCACGAGTTGCCCGGCTACCGGCACATTTCCAACGAAGTGGTGCGGGCGCAGTTCGAGCAGGCGTGGAACGTCACGTTGCAACCCGATCCGGGCTTGCGCATTCCCAACATGTTCGAGTCGGCGCTGGCCGGCAGCTTCAAGGGCTTGTACTGCCAGGGCGAAGACATCGCCCAGAGCGACCCGAACACCCAGCACGTCACCGCGGCCCTGTCGGCCATGGAGTGCGTGGTGGTGCAGGATATCTTCCTCAACGAAACCGCCAAGTTCGCCCACGTGTTCCTGCCGGGCGCTTCGTTCCTGGAGAAGGACGGCACCTTCACCAACGCCGAGCGGCGCATCTCGCGGGTACGCAAGGTCATGGATCCCCTGGGCGGCAAGGCCGACTGGGAAGGCACGGTGGCGCTGGCCAATGCCTTGGGTTACCCGATGAACTACAAGCATCCATCGGAAATCATGGATGAAATCGCCCGCCTGACGCCGACCTTCACCAACGTCAGCTACGCCGAACTCGAGCGCCACGGCAGCCTGCAATGGCCGTGCAACGCCGAGGCACCGGACGGCACGCCGACCATGCACATCGATCAATTCGTGCGCGGCAAGGGGCGCTTCATGCTCACCGGCTACGTGCCCACAGAGGAGAAGGTCAACAGCCGCTATCCGCTGCTGCTGACCACCGGGCGCATCCTCAGCCAGTACAACGTCGGCGCCCAGACCCGGCGAACCGAAAACGTCGCCTGGCACGATGAAGACCGCCTGGAAATCCACCCGACCGACGCCGAGAGCCGTGGCATCAACGAAGGCGACTGGGTCGGCATCGGCAGCCGCGCCGGGCAGACCGTGCTGCGCGCGCGGGTCACTGAACGAGTGGCGCCGGGCGTGGTGTACACCACCTTCCACTTCCCGGAATCGGGGGCCAACGTGATCACCACCGACAACTCCGACTGGGCCACCAACTGTCCGGAGTACAAGGTCACGGCCGTGGAGGTCAGCCGCGTGTACCACCCTTCGGAGTGGCAAAAACGCTTCCAGGAATTCACCGAAGAACAGCACCGCTTGCTCAAGGAGCGCCGCCAGGCCCGTGGCGATAAGGCAGAGGTGCGCCGATGAGCACCGAAAACCTGATCAAGATGGTCAACCAGATCGCCCAGTACTTCGCCAGCGAACCGGACCGGCAACAGGCAGTACTGGGTGTGCGTAATCATCTGCAGATGTACTGGACGCCGGGCATGCGCAAGGAGCTGTTGGCCTGGCAGACCGAGCATCATGGCGCGGATATGCACCCGCTGGCGCAAGAGGCGGTCAGTGGAGCGGGTTGGGAGGCTTAGCCTGCTGGCGGAAAACCTGTAGGAGCGAGCATGCTCGCGATGGACTCGAGAACGCCGCGGGGTGCCAGGCTTCCCGCGTTATCGTTAACGACCATCGCGACGGTGCGACGATTCGACATGCTCGCTCCTACAGGGTTAAGTATCAATTTTGAATGCAGCTTTCGTCTTTGAGGTAGCGCGACAACTCATGTTGCCGCTGACAACCAAGTAACAGCCAAAGCAGAACCCTGGCTTTACGCGGACATAGAAATCCCGCCATCGATGCACCCTTGCGAATCAAATCCATCTCACTGCCGTGAAAACCATAGCTGGCTTGCGCGGTAGAGCCGGAACCGGTGCGAGTCGCGATGATGACCGGGATACTTTCGGCGACGTGCTCAATCACGGTCGCCCAGCTCTGCGAGACATGTCCGGCGCCGAAACCGGCTATCACCAGCCCGTCATAACCGAGGGTGAGGGTGCTTTCCAGAAACAGCGTGTCGGCCGAGAGGGATGCCTCGAGCATCGCAACCTTCTGTGTTGTCTGGTGTGGCAAAGGCAAAACCGTGCGCTGAGCCGGCGCACGCAGGTAGTGAACGCGGTCTTCCATGATCAAGCCTGTAGGCCCCACGACCGGAGAGGTAAACGCCTGCAGCGCCAGCGAATCGGTTTTGCGCACGCGTCTCGCTTGATGAATCTCCCCGTTCATAACGACATGAACGCCCCGCCGCCGGCTATTCTCGGACAGCGCTACGCGGCATGCATCCAGCAGATTCGCTGGCCCCTCGGCCCCCGGCTGTGCTGCCGAGCGCATCGCACCGGTCAGCACCAGCGGCGCGTCGTGAGGCCACAGGTAATCGAAAAAAACTGCCGTTTCTTCGAGTGTGTCGGTGCCTTGGATCAACACGACACCCACGGCGCCTTGTTTGATTTGAAATTCTGCCCAAGACAATACGTTCAGTAAAAGTTCGAAATCCAGTGAAGCGCTGGGAAGCAGTCCAAGGGTTTCAACGGTCACCCGGGCAAGCGTCGTCAATTGCGGAACGGACGCCAGTAGAGTCTCGCCGCTGACGGTCGGGATAACGCCTTCGCCAGCATTCCTGGCTTGCATGCTCACTGTGCCACCGAGCGCCGCGATAGCTAGTTTGGGCAGATCCATGTGATACCTCACGTGTTCAGGAGGAGAGGTGGCTGTACCCGGTTCAAGACGGGGACAGCCGAAGGGGCGGGGGCATTTACTCCGCGATAAGAACGCCGATCAGCGGCACGATCAACAACGTGCTGATGGCCATGGACAGGACATTGCCGATGTAGGTATGCATGTCGGCCGGCAATCGCTTGGCAATCGCACAGGCCAGGGGCGGTGCGATCAATGCCCCCAGCAACGCACTCGAGGCGATCACCAGCCCACTGCCACCATGGGTCAGGATCGCAGCGGGCACCACTGACACCAGAGGCACGTAAGTGGGGTACCAGCCGCGCAACATCCATTGTCGACGCCACACCAGCACCCCGATGGCCGAGCTCAGCGCTTGTGCAGAGATGATATGCAGCAATAGTCCCGACCCGTACGCCGGGCTGATCGGGTTCATCGCGTACGCCAGCAATACCCCCAGTAACAAGCCAAGACTGGCCAGTTCATTGCCAAAGAATGGCGCTTCGGAAAAGTCTGCCAAGACCCGGCGCAGGCTCCAGACGACCCCGTAGTCGGGCGCTTTGGTGACGGGCGCGGGAGACTTGGCGGGTGGTATCACGGACTGCTCGGACTTCATCAGGCCGGGTCGATAGCGGCACAGTAGAAATGCCACGACGCTGGCGACCGCCATGCCCAGCACATTGCCGATCACCGCTGGCAACCCCAAGGGGTTACACAGGTAATTAACGATCAACAGGCACATGGGTGTGACGAGTACGGCCCCCATGATTGCGCCGTTGATCGTGACCTTCCAGCCCCTGCCAAACATCAGCACCATCGCCGCTGGCAGCGACACGAACGCGGCGAATGTCGGTTGCCAGCTGGTGGCGGTCACCGTCCAGCCCCACAGCACGTTACTCAGCAACAACCCGAGCAACGAACTGGTGATCAGCCACGGCCATAACCCGGTGCCATAGGCAATGCTGAAGCCTTGCCAGGCTCTGCCCGTTCGATTCGCCCAATAGGCGAGATAGGCGCCCGCCAAGAGTCCGATCGAGGCGAACTCGTGTTTGTAGAACGCCACCTCGCTGATGTCGCCAAGCAGCCAGCGCAACCAGGCACTCGGCTGGGAAAGGCTCGACACCATGTCGCTGTAACTCGGCCAATGCGCGGCCCAGAGCGAGCGATAGGTGAATGAAAGCCAGATGATCAGCAATGTCGCGCCGACCAGCATCAGGATGACCGCCATATCAAATGGCGATCTGTGGGCAATGCGGTTTTTGTCGGTAGTCGTTTGCATGTCAGGTCTCCCCTATCAGCGTGGGAGACATGGGTGTTGGGTGTAGCCGAGCATCTGATCGTAGAGGTCGGCTCTACGGTCACGATGCAGATCGTTCAGGTTGTTCCAGATGGGGGCGCTGCGGGAGCTGGTCAGGTCAATATCGGCATACAGGATTTCCTCCTGGTCTGCCGAGGCTACGGCGCCAATCGGCCAGCCATTGGTGCCAGCGATCAGCGAGCATCCGAGGTAGCGGGCACCTCGTTCCTCACCGATCCGGCTGGCAGCGGCGATAAACACATTGTTTACGTGCGCCGCTGTCATCGTCAGGTACGACGCCATGCATTTGCCGGCATCGTCGAACAGCGGCGGCGGTGTCCAGACCCAGTTATTGGGACTGCAAATGATGTCGGCGCCTTGTTGACTCAGGATGCGTGGCACCTCGGGGAACCAGATATCCCAGCAAATCAACATGCCGATTCGACCAATCGGCGTATCAAAAACCGGAAACCCCAGATCGCCGGGTGTGAACCAGAGTTTCTCCAGGTTCCACAAATGCGCCTTTCGATACTTGCCGATAAAACCGTCAGGGCCGACCAACATCGCGGTGTTGAACAGTCGCATGCCGTCGCGCTCCGCCAGGCCGGCCACGAGGTAGACGTTGTGCCTGCAGGCAAAATCGATCCACAGTTGCGCGCTTGGCCCGCCGGGTATCAACTGCGCATGTGCAAAGGCATCCTGCCGACTGCTGAAGAAATAACCGGTGCTGGACAGCTCAGGCAGCACGATAAGATTCGCACCGCCGTTGACCGCCTCCAGCGCCAATTCCAGGCTGCGACACAGATTTGCATCACAATTTTCAATGCCGACTTGTGGATCGAATTGCACGACTGCTACACGCACAGGGCTTGTTGGCTCGCTCATTTCGGGTGACCTCTTTTTATTTTTATTCACGCTGTTTAATTGCGTGTTTATGAGAGTCGAAATGCCAGCGGGTGTAAGTCAGATGCTTCCGGTAGGGCTGTAGCCTGTGTCCGAAGATGTATGAGGGAGTTTCTTTAGTTTGATTCGGAAAAAGGGTCTGCATTTGCAGGCCCTTTTTGTGTGTGAAGAGCCCTCAAGTTCCCCCCCCTGTGGGAGCGGGCTTGCCCGCGAAGAGGCCAGTACTTTCAACGGGGATGCCGACCGGGCGAGCGCCTTCGCGGGCAAGCCCGCTCCCACAGGGTATGCATCGTTCTCGAGTTCCTGTTTTGATCACTCGATCTCAATCGGCCCCTTGGTCCCTGCATCACTGTCCGTCCAGTAATCCTCGCCCGTCAGCCGCCGATCACCTTGAAGCGTGAAGGTAAGTTTGCCCTGGTGAAATTGCAGGGTGCCGTCGGTGCGTTTGGCGTCAACCCGTTTGCCGTTCACCCAGACCTGTTCCTTGGCATCGATGCGGATGGTGGCCACTGTCGCGCCTGCATCGCTTTTGGCTACCCACTGGCCGGCATAGGGCGTCTGGGTCGTCGAGTTGTCGGTGGCGGGGTTGGTGAAACCGGCCTTGGCGTTTTCCGCCTTGCTTTTGTGGATATCACAGCCCTGGGTCTCGCTGACCTGGGTGCAGCCCGATTGCTCGAGTTGCTTGCGGTACTTGTCGTTGATGGCAAACGCCGGGGATTGCGCGGTCAGCAGGATTGCCAGCACTGGCAGGATGATTCTGTTCATGATTGCCCTCTTATTGATCAACAACTTGGTCATTGGCTGCGAACAGTATGGGTGGGATGGAGCGGTGCCCCATACCTGCGGACGGCGTTCCGACGAGGGCGCCGCGGGGTGCCAGGGTTCCCGCGTTATCGTTAACGACCATCGTCGGAACGCCGCCCGGAGCGTGCTCGCTCCTACAGGGGGGGGGGGTTAGAGCAGGTGTTGGGAGATCAGCTTGGAGATCTCGACCATCGAGGTCTTGCCGGTGAACTCGAATTTTACTTTGCCCAATGACGAAAAGTAGATTTCCAGCTCGGAATCCAGGTCGAACGTCCCCGAGGTTTCCACCGAATACGCCACGATGTTTTTGTATGGCAACGAGGTGAAGTCTTTCTTGCTGCCGGTGATGCCTTGTACGTTCACCGCAATGATGCGCTTGTTGGTGAACACCACGCCGTCGCGCATGGACTTGTAGGAATCGATGACCTGTTCGCCGTCGAGCAAAAGGTCGGCAACGCGTTCGGCGTATTCCGCATTTTGCTTGAGCTTGAAGAATCCCTTGTTGTTGAAGTCGATCATTGGCCTCTCCCTGATTGTCAAAAAGTGCATCTAAGCACGACTTCATGCCATCGGGCCTGCCCTACTTTTCTCCGCCGGTCGTGCGTACCGCACTCTCGATCGCCCGCACGCTGATCGCCGCAAAGATCGCGGTGAGCAGCACGCCGTTGAACCCCAGCAATATCGCGAGTATTCGCGACATCGGCAGTTTCGGCACGAGTTCGCCGTAGCCGATGGTCAACCCGGTCACGAAACCGAAGTAAATGCCGTCGAAAGCGTCCCAGCCTTCCAGGTAGCTGATGATCAGGCCGCAGGTGACGATGACGACCAGCATGGTGGAAAAAATCGGCCAGACAATTCGCAGGTAGTAACCTACGGCTTTGTAGAACTCTCGACGGATGTGCGAGGTATGGGTGGGCTTCATGTCATGGGTATCCTGGGGGCGGCGGATCATTTCGTGACAGACGCAATCGCCACTTCACTTTAGCCTGTGTCGCCGTCAGCTGCGCTATCATCGCCCGCCTCTGTATCTTCAAGAGTTTGTATCCCGGATGTCCCAAGCGCTGCCAATACCCGATGCCCCTCAATCGCTGCCACCCGTGCTGGCCGGCCCGCTGTTGCGACGCCTGGAACCCACGCGGCTGGTGCTGTGGCTGGTGGGCTCGCGGGCGCTGGAGCTGACGCTGCGCTTGCAGGGCGTGGGCGATATTCGCCTCGATGCCGGGCTATGCACGGTGGTTGCCGTGGGTACCCATGCATTTGTGCACCTGATTGATGTAGCGCTGGACGTTGCCCTGCCCTGCGATGAACTGATCGAGTACGACCTGCTGATCGATGACGGCACCGGCATCGCCACCTGGGCGCCGCATCTGTTGTATGGCGAGGCCACTGCGCCGAACTTCGTCCTGCGCGCTCGCGTCGATCAGTTGCTGCACGGCTCCTGCCGCAAGCCCCATCACCCGGCCTCCGACGGGCTGCTGTGTGTCGACGAGCTGTTGGCGCAAGACCATCCGGCCACGGACCGTCCGGCGCTGCTGATGATGAGCGGCGATCAGGTCTACGCCGATGATGTTGCCGGGCCGACCCTGCGGGCGATCCATGCCTTGATCGAACGCCTGGGGTTGTTCGGTGAGCATCTGGAGGGCGCCGTGGTCAGCGACAGCGCCGAGCTTTACGGGCACGCGGCCTGTTATTACCACCGCGCGGATTTGTTACCGGCGCTGGAGAGCAACGAAACCCTGCGCGAGCGCTTTTTCGGCGGTGCGCGCAAGCCGATTTTCACCAGCAGCAGTGCCGACAATCACCTGGTGACGTTCGCCGAAGTCATGGCCATGTACCTGTTGGTCTGGTCGCCGACGCCCTGGACCCTGATCGCGCCAAAACCGCCGAAACTGATCAAGGAGCGGCGCGAGCGGTATGCCCTGGAACAGACGCGCATCGACGGATTCAAGGCCGGCCTGGGCAAGGTCGCCCGAGCCCTGGCGCACGTGCCAACGCTGATGATTTTCGATGACCACGACATCACCGACGACTGGAATCTTTCCGCACAATGGGAAGAAACGGCCTATGGTCATCCGTTTTCCAAACGCATCATCGGCAATGCGCTGTTGGCCTACATGCTGTGCCAGGGCTGGGGCAACAATCCGGATGCCTTCACCGCGGTCCTGGAAAAGACCCGTTTGCTCAGCGCCACCGGCGATGATCGCTACCTCGACAGCGATGTCCAGGACGCTTTGATCGATGAACTACTGCGCTTCCAGCATTGGCATTACGTGCTGCCCACCATACCGGCCATGGTGGTGCTTGATACCCGTACCCGGCGCTGGCGCAGCGAGATGAACCTCAAGCAACCGTCGGGCCTGCTGGACTGGGAAGCCCTCTGCGAACTGCAGCAGGAGCTGCTCGATCACCCCTCGGCGATCATCGTGTCGCCGGCGCCGATCTTCGGCGTCAAACTGATTGAAACCGTACAGCGGGTGTTCAGCTGGCTGGGTTATCCACTGCTGGTAGACGCCGAGAACTGGATGGCCCATCGCGGCGCGGCCCAGGTGATCCTGAACATCTTCCGCCACTCGCGCACGCCGGGTAACTATGTGGTGCTGTCCGGCGATGTGCATTACTCCTTCGTCTACGAAGTGCTGATCCGCCACCGCAAGGCCGGCCCGCGCATCTGGCAGATCACCAGCAGCGGGATCAAGAACGAATTTCCACCGACCCTGCTGGAGTGGTTCGACCGCCTCAATCGCTGGCTGTACTCACCGCGCTCGCCCCTGAACTGGCTGACCAAGCGCCGACGCATGCGCATCGTGCCGCACGTGCCCGAACATGCCGAAGCGGGCGAGCGACTGTGGAATTCGGCGGGGATCGGCCAGGTGTACTTCAATGAACAAGGGCAGCCCCGGGATATTTTTCAGCACAACGCCAATGGTTCGCCGAAGACGCGGATGGTGGCGCCTGCAAACGATGACTGAGGGGCTGTACGGAGAACCTGTGGGAGCGACGGTGCGGCGATCCGACCTGCTCGCGAAGACTGCTTAACATTCAGCATTTATGCTACCTGATACACCGCTTTCGCGAGCAGGCTCGCTCCCACACTTTGATCGGTGTCGCTCATGGACCTCATCCGAACTCTGATCATCGGTAACTCCGGCTCCGGCAAGAGCTGGCTGGCGCAACGCCTGGCCGAGCGATTGCAGGTGCCATGGACCGATCTCGACCGCATTCACTGGCTGTCCGACGAACACAGCATCGCCCGCCCCCGCGCCGAAGCCTTGGCCATGGCGAGGATCGCGGCCGAGCAAGAACGCTGGGTGATCGAAGGCGTGTATGGCTGGATCGCCAGCGAACTGCTGCCCCGCACGACGACGCTGATCTGGTTGAGCGTTGCCGACGAGGTTTGCGTCGCCAACATCCGCCAACGTGAAGCCAACGACGACGAACGCCTGATCGCCCTGCTGGAGTGGGCGGGGAGCTATCGCCAGCGCGATGGGTCCAGCGGATATACGGCCCATCGGCAGCTGTTCGAAGGGTTTGACGGTTGCAGAATTCAATTGATGGACTGGACTGAAATCACCGATTTCGCCAGCGCAATGCACTACGCCGATTGATTTATCTTCACGGCTTCTCATCAGATAAGGACTACAGCGTTCTCGGAAACGTCCCGAGAAGGTTTCGACGATACTCAGGAGAAGCGTTGATGCGCCAATTGCATAACGACCATTCGGAGCTATCGCCTTGTCAACCTGTACTGATTTCTGTACGTTCCTTGCATCGAGCGAGGATTTCACCATGCACACCATCAATTACACCACCGCACGCGCGCACCTGGCTGAAACCATGGATCGCGTCAATGAAGACCGCACCCCACTACTGGTCACCCGCCAGAAAGGCGAGCCGGTGGTGATGATGTCGCTGGCGGAATACAACGCCCTTGAGGAGACCGCCTACCTGCTTCGCTCCCCCGCCAACGCTGAACGCCTGATCAAGTCGATTGGCAACCTGCGCGCCGGGAAAACCAAGTCTCGGCAACTCATTGAAGAATGAATATCGAGTTCACTCCTGAAGGCTGGGACGACTACCTTTGGTTTCAGAAAAACGATAAGGCGGGACTCAAACGCATCAACCTGCTGATCAAAGCCATCCTGCGTGAACCGTTCGAGGGTCTCGGAAAACCGGAACCGCTCAAACACAACTTGAGCGGCTTCTGGTCGCGCCGGATAACGGCTGAACATCGCTTGGTCTACACCATCGAAGACGGTGAGTTATGCGTTGTCATGTGCAGATACCACTACTGAACTCACCCCCCTGACAATCATCTCCACCTCCCGCTCATCAATCGTCAGCGGCGGCAACAAACGAATGGTTTGCCCCCGCGTCACGTTGATCAGCAGCCCGTGGTCCCGGGCGGCGATCAGGCTCAGGTCGCGGATCGGTTGCTTGAGTTCGATGCCGATCATCAGGCCCTGGCCACGGATCGCCAGGACGTTCGGTTGGTCCGCCAATTCCATGCGCAACCTGCTTATCAGGCGTTCGCCCTGAAGCCGGGCATTTTCCAGCAAGCCTTGCTCCTCGATGATGTCCAGCACCGTGCAACCGACCCGACAGGCCAGCGGGTTGCCGCCGAAGGTGCTGCCGTGACTACCGGGGGTAAAGAGTTCGGCGGCTCTGCCACGGGCCAGGCAGGCGCCGATAGGGACGCCGTTACCCAGGCCTTTGGCCAGGGTCATCACATCCGGGACGATGCCTTCGTGCTGGAACGCGAACCACTGCCCGGTACGGCCGATGCCGGTCTGGATTTCATCCAGCATCAACAACCAGGAGCGCCGGTTGCAGAGCTCGCGCACGGCTTTCAAGTAACCGGGTGGTGCCAGTTGCACACCGCCTTCGCCCTGGATCGGCTCCATCAGGATGGCCACGATGCGCGAGCCGTGATCCTGGCGCACCTTGTCCAGTGCCTTGAGGTCGCCGAACGGCACTTTGACGAAGTCCCCTGGCAACTTGTTGAAACCCAGGCGCACCGCCGGGCCATCGCTGGCGCACAGGGTGCCGAGGGTGCGGCCGTGGAAAGCGTTTTCCATGACCACCACCAAGGGTTGCTCGATGCCTTTGTGCCAGCCATGCAGGCGGGCAATTTTCAGCGCCGTTTCATTGGCCTCGGCCCCGGAGTTGTTGAAGAACGCCCGGTCCATGCCTGACAGTTGGGTCAGTTTGCGCGCCAGGCGTTGCTGCCAGTCGATGCTGTAGAGGTTGGAAGTGTGCAGCAACAGGCCGGCCTGTTCGCTGATCGCCGCGACGATTTTCGGGTGAGAGTGGCCGACGTTGGTCACCGCCACCCCGGCCACCGCATCCAGGTATTCACGACCGGCCTGGTCCCACAGGCGCGTGCCCAGGCCTTTGTGGAAACTCAAGGCCAAGGGTTGGTAAGTGCTCATCAGGCAGGCGGCGGTCATGACATCAAGCTCCATCAAGGGTCGGTGTTTTTGCAGTATGGTTAGCCACCTGAACTGGATAAATACTGCAATACTTCAATCATTTTAAAGTTGAGCTTGATAATGGACCTGTTCCAGGCAATGACCGTCTACGTCAAAGTGGTAGAAGCCGGCAGCATGACGAGCGCCGCTGCGCAGTGCAAAATGTCCACGACCATGGTCGGCAACCACCTCAAGGCCCTCGAGCAGCGCTTGGGCGTGCGCCTGCTCAACCGCACGACCCGGCGCCAGCGGTTGACCGAATTTGGCGTTGCGTATTACCAGCGCTGCCTCGAAGTGTTGGGGCTGGTGGCTGATTCCGAACGCCTGGCCGAGCAAGCGCTGGATGAACCCAGCGGCACGTTGCGCATCTCGGCGCCCTTGACCTTCGGCACGGAAAAACTGGCACCCGCCCTGAGCGAATTCGCCCTGCTCTACCCCCGGGTAAAACTCGACGTGATGCTCACCAACCGGCGCCCGGACCTGCTGGAAAACGGTCTGGACGTGGTCTTTCGCCTGGGCGCCATCGAGGCGCCCAACCTGATCGCCCGCCCGCTGCTCGACTACACCCTGACCATGTGCGCATCGCCGGCGTATGTGGCCCGTCGCGGCGCACCGCAAACCCCTGAAGACCTGCGCCACCACGATTGCCTGTCCTTCGCCTATCCGGCTGGCGATGACTGGCATTCGGTGGAGAAAGAATGGCGCCTGGCCGGCCCCGAAGGCGAAGTCACGGTAGCGGTCAGCGGACCGATGCTGATCAACAGCTCGGCAGGGCTGCATCAGGCGGCGCGAACCGGCATGGGTATCGTGATGTTGCCCGATGTCCTGGTCGAGCAAGACATCCAGGACGGCAAACTGCTGGCCTTGATGCCCGGATTCAACCCGCCGAGCCGGCCGATGCACCTGATGTATGCCCAGGATCGCTACCGCCTGCCGAAATTGCGACGTTTCGTCGACTTCGCCGTGCAGATGTGGGGCAAACACTAGCAGCCTCGCCGAGCCTTGGACTAATCTCCCTGACTGAGCAGGTCATTGGCTATCAGGCGTGTGCCAGGGAGAGCAGCGATGGGAGAAGCATCGAGTATCGAACCCTTGAAGTTCAATGTCTCGGACATGAACGAAGGCATGCTGCACACCATCATGGAACTGGTCAGCGACGGAATATGGGACTGGAACGCCAACACTGGCTTCGTCTACCGCAACGCCCGTTGGTACGAAATGCTCGGCTACACGCCGCATTCCCTGGATAACAACGTGTTGACCTGGGAAAACATCATCCACCCCGATGATTTCCCGCAGGTGATGGCTCTGTTCGATGACTACCTGAGCCAGCGCACCCCCGTGTATCAGGCCGAGTACCGCTGCCGCACGCATGACGGCCGTTATATCTGGATCGAAGACCGCGGCCACGTGCTGGCACGCAATGCCGACGGTTCGGTGGCGCGAATGGTCGGCGCCCACCGCAGCATCGAAGACAAGAAGCGCCTGCTCGAAGCCCTCGAACGGCGCAATCAATCCCTTGAAGCCCTCGTTGAAGAACGCACCCGCGAGCTGTCCAGCGTCAATCAGCAACTGCAGAGGCAACTGGAAGAAAATCGTAAGTTGGCTGAAACCGATGCCCTGACGTCGACTGCCAATCGATATCGCCTGGATCAGGCCCTGCGCCAGGAATGCGAGCGGTCCCAGCGCTTTCGCCAGCCGTTGTCACTGATCGCCATGGACATCGACGATTTCAAGAGCATCAACGATCACTACGGCCATGCACTGGGCGATGCCGCCTTGATTCAGGTGGTCGAACGAGTCAAGCGCAGTTTGCGTGCGGGTGATGTGCTGGCCCGTTGGGGCGGCGACGAATTCATCGCGGTCCTGCCCGATACCTTGTTGGCTGAGGCCAGGACCCTGGCCGAAGCCATCCGCCAGGGTCTATCGGAGATGCCATCGGTGGGCGACTTTCACGTGAGCATGAGTTTCGGCGTGGTCCAGCGCTTCGAGGAGGAGCAACAGAGCGGCCTGATGGCCAGGGCCGATCAGGCACTGTATCGGTCGAAAGTCGCCGGCAAGAATGTGATCAGCGGATAACCGCCGTCACATCCCCGTCTTCACCAGCACCGGTTTTTCCTGATAGCGATCCGGGTACAGCTGCTTGAGCTGTGCCACCTTTGGCAAGTCATTGATCACGATGTAGGGATAGGTCGGGTGCTCGGTCAGGAAGTCCTGGTGTTCTTCTTCGGCCGGATAAAAACCGTTGAAGCTTTCCAGCTTGGTCACGATCGGCTTATCGAACGAATGCGCGGCATCGAGCTGGGCAATGTAGGCCTGGGCGACCCGTTGCTGTTCGCTGCTCTTGGTAAAGATCGCCGAGCGGTATTGGGTGCCGGTGTCGGGCCCCTGGCGGTTGAGTTCGGTCGGGTTGTGCGCCACGGAAAAGTAGATCTGCAGCAAGGTGCCGTAGCTGACCTGGCTCGGGTCGAAGGTCACTTCCACCGATTCCGCATGACCGGTACTGCCGCTGCTGACGCGTTCGTACTGCGCCGTGTTGGCTGCGCCACCGGCGTATCCGGAGACGGCATTCTTCACGCCTTTGACATGCTGGAACACCCCTTGCACACCCCAGAAACAACCACCGGCAAATACCGCGGTTTCGCTGTGGGCCTGGGTGGTTTCGTCGAGGGCAGGAGGGGGAAGGAGCACGCCTTCTTCAGCCCCGCCCAGGGAAAATGCCGAGCATTGGCCGATGATGCCGGCAGCGGCCAGACCCAACAGCGTGCGGCGCCAGGTAAAAAGATTTTTCATGTCACAGACTCCTGGGAAATTCAGACGGCTTTGGGCTCGAACTTGAGCGCCAGACCGTTCATGCAGTAACGCAAACCGGTCGGTTTCGGCCCGTCGTCGAAGACATGGCCCAGATGCCCGCCGCAACGCCGGCAGTGCACCTCTTCGCGCGACATGCCGTAGGAACGGTCCTGGCGAGTGGCCACGGCCTTGTCCAGCGGCGCCCAGAAACTCGGCCAGCCGGTATGGCTATCGAACTTGGTCGCCGATGAGAACAGCGGCAACTGGCACCCGGCGCAGAGGAATGTGCCGTCGCGGTGCTCATTGTTCAGCGGGCTGCTGTAGGCCCGTTCAGTGCCTTCTTCGCGGAGGATTTCGTACTGTTCGTCGCTCAGGATGGCGTGCCATTCGCTGTCGCTGTGGGTCACTTCGAACGCCTCGGCGGCGCTGGCATCGCTGATCAATGCCGTGCCTGTGGAAAACTTCGGCAACAGGCCGATTGCCAGGGCTGCCACCCCCAGCCCGCCGCTCGCGAGAAGAAATTGCCGTCGTGAAAACATGCTCGTCTCCAAAAATCCAGGGGTGTTTCATGGAACACAGCCTAGGCTTTGGGTGATCGCCAAATCCTCACGGGAAGTTAAACAATTCGTGATAACTCGGGCCACGAAAAACCCGCACAATGGACCCTTCACTGACTTCACTGACTTGACTGACTTGACTGACTTAATTGTAGGAGCTGCCGCAGGCTGCGATCTTTTGATCTTGTTTTTTTAAATCAAAGTCAAAAGATCGCAGCCTTCGGCAGCTCCTACAGTGAGTGGCATTACGCACATTGCGCCGAAGGATTGAAGTGGATGGAACAGACCAAACGCGTCCTCGTGGTCGAGGACGACCTGCATATCGCCGACCTGATTTGCCTGCACCTGCGTGACGAGCGGTTCGAGGTGGTGCACAGCGCCGACGGCAATGAAGGCATGCGCCTGCTGCAGCAAGGCAACTGGGATGCGCTGATCCTCGACCTGATGCTGCCCGGTGTCGACGGCCTGGAAATCTGCCGCCGCGCCCGCGCCATGGCCCGCTACACGCCGATCATCATCACCAGTGCGCGCTCCAGTGAAGTGCATCGGATCCTCGGCCTGGAGCTCGGTGCCGACGATTACCTGGCCAAGCCGTTTTCCATGCTCGAACTGGTGGCCCGGGTCAAAGCTTTGCTGCGCCGGGTGGATGCCATGGCACGCAACCTGAAGATGGACGCCGGCAGCCTGCTCATCGACGGACTGGCCATTGACCCGATCACCCGCGAAGTGTCCCAGGGCGGCCGACGCCTGGACCTCACACCCCGGGAGTTCGACTTGCTGTACTTCTTCGCCCGCCAGCCGGGCAAGGTGTTTTCGCGCATGGACCTGCTCAACGCCGTCTGGGGCTATAGCCACGAAGGCTATGAGCACACGGTCAACACCCACATCAATCGCCTGCGCGCCAAGATCGAGGCCGACCCGGCGCAACCGGTGCGCATCCTCACGGTCTGGGGCCGCGGCTACAAGTTCGCCACCGGGGAGGAATCGCCGCCATGAGGCTGACCCTGACGCAGCGCCTGTCCCTGGTGTTCGCCGTGCTACTGCTGGTGTGCTGCGGCACCTCGGCGTGGCTACAGGTGCGTTCCAACCAGATGCATGAACAGGAAGTGGTGCAAGGGTTGTCCCGGGACCTGGCGCAGCACATCGCCAGTGACACGGTGCTGATGGACACCCAGGGCCTGATGCCCAATGCCGTGCGGGATCTGTTCAGCAAGCTGATGCAGGTCAACCCCAGTGTCGAGGTGTACCTGTTGGACACCGAGGGCAAGATTGTCGGCAGTGCCGCGCCCGAAGGCAGGATTCGACGCGAGCGTGTCGACCTGGCGCCAATCCAGCGCCTGCTCAGGGGCGACGCCCTGCCGATTACCGGTGATGATCCGCGCAGCGTCGACGCGCGCAAGGTGTTCAGCGCCGCACCGTTGAAGGTCAATGGCAAGGCCGTCGGGTATCTCTACGTGGTGCTGCTGGGCGAAGACCATGATCGCCTGGCCGAACGCGGCGCCACCAGTGCTGCACTCAATACCGCCTTGATGTCCATTGGATTGGTTGCGCTGTTGTGCCTGATTGCCGGTCTCACCGCGTTTGCGCTGATCACCCGGCCATTGCGCCGCCTCACCGAAACCGTCAGCCAGTTCGACATCGATGGCGTCCCGGTGACGCCGGCCCTGCCCGTCCCCCTGGAAAAGGTCGCCAGCCACGATGAAATTGCTGTACTCGACGCTGCCTTCCGGCAGATGCAGGCGCGTTTGGGCGAACAATGGCGCTCGTTGACCCGCCAGGACCAGGAACGCCGCGAACTGGTGGCAAACATCTCCCACGATCTGCGTACGCCGCTGGCCTCGTTGCACGGCTATCTGGAAACCCTGTCGCTCAAGGACGCCACGCTGTCCGCCACCGACCGCCGCCGCTACCTGGGCATCGCCCTTGATCAAAGCCGCAAGGTCGGCGGGCTGGCGCAGTCGCTGCTGGAACTGGTGCGCCTGGAACATGGTTTTGTGCAACCGGTGCTGGAGCGTTTTTCGCTGACCGACCTGGTCCAGGACATTTTCCAGAAGTTCGAACTGACGGCCGAGGCGCGGCAGGTTGAATTGAAGGCCACGTTCGCCCCCAACGTTTCTGCAGCTTGCGCTGACCTGGGATTGATCGAGCGGGTGTTGACCAATTTGTTCGACAACGCGTTGCGCCATACGCCGCCAGGTGGCGAGATCGAACTGGGTTTGCGTCCCCAAGGCTCATTCATTGAAGTGACTGTCAGCGACACGGGCCCTGGTATTGCTCCCGAATTGCGCGAGGGTCTGTTTTTGCGGCCGTTCAATATCGGTGGCGCACGGCGCGATGGCGGGCTGGGGTTGCGTATTGTGCACCGCATCCTGCAATTGCATGGGCTTGAGATTCAGTTGATCGACAGGCCGGGGCGTGGGGCGACGTTTCGGTTTTTGTTGCCGATCGATGAACAGACTGCGGCGGGATTGGCGGAGCGGTCGATGAACCTGAATACCCCTCGGCAAGTCTGAAAAGTCAGGGCGCCTGACAAACCGCTTTCGCGAGCAGGCTCGCTCCCACAGGGGATTTGCGTCGAACACAGAGTTTGTGGCAACCCGTATCAACTGTGGGAGCGGGCTTGCTCGCGAAGAGGCCAGCCCAGGCGATCGAGGACCTGGATCACTCCCGATAATCTGGCGCAACCCTTTCCAGCAATCTCAGCAACGCCGCCCAGGCCAGTTGCATGGCATCTGGATCATTGAGCTCACCCTCCTCCAGCGCCCGTCCCGGCTCATTGAACTGCCGCTCGGTATGCGCGCAAACCTCGGGCGACGGCAACACCAGCTCCCCGGCAGCCATGGCTGCCAACTGAATGTCGCAGGCCTTTTCCAGGTAATACATGCGCATGAACGCCTGCCCCACCGTCTCCCCCCACCGTCAGCAAACCGTGATTGCGCAGCATCAGCACCGGCTTGTCGCCCATGTCCGCCACCAGCCGCTATTCGCTCATGTCCAGCGCCACGCCTTCGTAGTCGTGGTAGGCCACACGGTTGTAGAACTCCATGGAAATCTGGTTCACCGGCAACAGCCCGCACTTCAACGTCGCCATCGCGCAACCGGATTTTGTGTGCGTGTGCAACACGCATTGCGCGTCTTCACGAGCACCGTGAATGGCGCTGTGAATCACGAAACCGGCCGGGTTCACCGGGTACGGCGACGGTTCCACCGCGTTGCCATCGAGGTCGATTTTCACCAGGTTCGACGCCGTGATCTCATCGAACATCAGCCCGTAGGGGTTGATCAGGAAGTGATGCTCCGGCCCCGGAATGCGCACTGAGATGTGGGTGAAGATCAAATCGGTCATGCGAAAATGCGCTGCTGGCCCTGGTCAGCGCATTGATCTGGGTGCTGTTGAAAATGACCCGCGTGAACCGACTGGTAGGCTGAGATCACTATGAACACCCATCGTACAAGCCTGAGTACCCGCCTGCTGGCCGTGGTCGCCATGGCCTTCATGCTGTTCCCGTTGCTGACGGTCATCCCGGTGTCGTTCACCAGCAAGCGTTTCCTGTCGATGCCCCAAGGCAATTGGTCGCTGCGGCATTACGAAGCGCTGATGAGCAACCCTGACTGGTTCAATGCCATCAGCCAAAGCCTGACCATCGCCTTTGCCACGAGCATCATCGCGACCTTGCTGGCCGCCAGCTTCAGCCTCGGCATCTGGTACATGCGCTCCAAATGGGCCACGGCGTTGATCGGCCTGGTGCTGCTGCCGATGGCGATTCCGTTCATTACCAGCGTCAACGTCGACACCCTGCCCAAGCGGATCTGGAGCGGCTTGCGCGATAACGTTGATCCGAGTATGGCGGCGATTTCCGTCTTGCTGATCTCGTTGACCTTGCTGGTGCTGATCGGGCGGTTGGTGGCTCAACACTTGGCGGATAAACGCGCGCAGAAACTGTTGCATCCATAACCAAGTCGTTACCGCGCCCCCTTGTAGGAGCTGCCGCAGGCTGCGATCTTTTGATCTTGATTTTTCAAGATCAAAAGATCGCAGCCTGCGGC
>NZ_JBYTEO010000048.1:0-55094 GCF_058791355.1 Pseudomonas sp. EB271-G4-1 | reverse complement strand
CCCCCCCCCCCCCCCCCCCCCTCCCCCCCCCCCCCCCCCCCCCCCCCCCCCCCCCCCCCGCTCCCACATTGGTTTGGCAGTGCGGTAGATTCATTGGCAGCACCAACAAAAACGCCCCGATCAATGACCGGGGCGTTTTTTATTGCCTTTCGCGCGGGTTACGCGGCGATGGACAGTTTGAGCTTGTTCATCGCGCTCTTCTCGAGCTGGCGAATACGCTCGGCCGACACGTTGTACTTCTGTGCCAGGTCGTGCAGCGTGGACTTTTCTTCTGCCAGCCAGCGCTGGTAGAGGATGTCGCGGCTGCGGTCGTCCAGCACTTCCAGCGCTTCGTGCAGGTTGTGGTTGGAATTGTCGCTCCAGTCGGCATCTTCCAGCTGACGGGCCGGGTCGTACCGGTGGTCTTCCAGATAGTTGGCCGGTGACTGGAAGGCACTGTCGTCATCGGCTTCGGCCGCCGGGTCGAAGGCCATGTCGTGACCGGTCAGGCGACTTTCCATCTCGCGCACTTCCCGCGGCTCCACCCCGAGGCTTTCCGCCACACGGTGGACTTCCTCGTTGTTCAGCCACGCCAGGCGTTTTTTCTGGCTGCGCAGGTTGAAGAACAGCTTGCGCTGGGCCTTGGTGGTCGCGACTTTCACGATCCGCCAGTTACGCAGGATGAATTCGTGGATCTCCGCCTTGATCCAGTGCACGGCAAAGGACACCAGGCGCACGCCCATTTCCGGGTTGAAGCGCTTCACGGCCTTCATCAGGCCGACGTTACCTTCCTGGATCAGGTCAGCCTGGGCCAGGCCGTAGCCGGAATAGCTACGGGCGATATGTACGACAAAACGCAGGTGGGCGAGCACCATCTGCCGAGCCGCCTCAAGATCCTGCTCATAATAGAGACTCTCGGCCAGTTCACGCTCCTGCTCCGGCGTCAGCAATGGAATGCTGTTGACGGTGTGCACATAGGCCTCCAGGTTCGCACCCGGGACCAGAGCATATGCAGGCTGCAAAGAATTGGTCATACGAAAAAACCTCCCACTTACATACTCGTGCCATTGGCACTGCGAAAATTGACCGGAAACCGAAAGACAAGTTCCCTTAAAAACTGCAAGGTCAATACGCGCAAAAAAGATTCTACTTCGGCGCCAGCTCCCTGAGATGACGTGCGACTGCAATCCATGCACCGATATAACCCAACAGCACCGCGCCAAGCAAGAGAGACAGACCGTCGGCAACCGGTACGCCGGCCAGTGCGAAATCACTGCCGTACAACCCGGCCAAGCCGACCACCGCATCGTTCAGCCAGTTCAGGCCGAACGCCAATACGCCCCAGGAAAGAATCCCCGCACCGAAACCATACAGCGCCCCCATGTAGAGAAAGGGTCTGCGCACATAGCTGTCAGTGCCGCCTACGAGTTTAATCACTTCTATCTCTGTGCGGCGGTTTTCAATATGAAGACGAATGGTATTGCCTATCACCAAAAGTAATGCAGAAACCAGAAGCACGGTCAGACCGAAGACAAATCGGTCGCCCAGCTTGAGGATGGCTGCCAGACGCTCGACCCAGACTAGATCAAGCTGCGCCTGTTGTACCTTCGGCAGTTCGGAAAGTTTTTGTCTTAATGCTTCAAGAGCTGGCTTGTCGACTTCTGTCGGCGTTACCAATACCACGCCAGGCAGCGGGTTTTCTGGCAGTTCCTTGAGCGCCTCGCCCAGTCCCGACTGCTGCTGGAACTCTTCCAGCGCCTGGTCCCGACCAACGTATTCGGCATCGGCCACCCCAGGGATACCCTTGATCTGTTCGCGCAGCGCCTCGCCATCCGTCGCGCTGGCCTCGAGTTGCAGGTACAGGGAGATCTGCGCCGCGCGTTGCCAGGAACCACCAAGGCGCTCAACGTTACTTAGCAAAAGTGACAGGCCCATGGGCAAACTCAAGGCAACCGCCATCACCATGCAGGTGAAAAAGCTGCCGATGGGCTGCTTGCCCAGGCGACGCAAGCTGTCGAGCAGGCTGGCGCGATGACTTTCGATCCAGGCGCGCAACAGCGTGGCGAAATCCGGGCCATCATCGTCGTCGTGTTTTTTCTTCTGCGGTTGCGGGTCGGCGGCCTTGGGGGCCACGCGCTCGGAAACCTTTGGACTGCGAGTAGCGCTCATTCGCCGGCCTCCCCATCGCCGATCAATCGGCCGCGTTGCAGCGTCAGCATGCGATGGCGCATGCGCGCAATCAGGGCCAGGTCGTGGCTGGCGATCAGCACGCTGGTGCCCAGGCGGTTGATGTCTTCGAACACACCCATGATTTCCGCCGCCAGACGCGGGTCGAGGTTGCCGGTCGGTTCGTCCGCCAGCAGCAGGGCCGGGCGATGGACGATCGCACGGGCGATGCCGACGCGCTGTTGCTGACCGGTGGACAAGTCACCGGGATACAGGTCGGTCTTGTCCGACAGCGCCACGCGTTCCAGGGCCGAGTCCACGCGCTTGGCGATTTCGGCCTTGGACAAACCGAGGATCTGCAACGGCAGCGCGACGTTATTGAACACCGTGCGATCGAATAGCAGTTGGTGGTTCTGGAACACCACACCGATCTGCCGACGCAGGAATGGAATCTGTGCGTTGCTGATGGTGCTCAGGTCTTGCCCAGCCAGCAGCAGCTTGCCGCTGGTCGGACGCTCCATGGCCAGCAACAGTCGCAGCAAGGTGCTCTTGCCGGCACCGGAATGGCCCGTTACAAACAAAAATTCGCCCCGACGGACTCGAAAGCTCAGCTCATGCAAGCCGACGTGACCGTTCGGGTAGCGTTTACCGACCTGTTCGAAACGAATCATGAACGCTCCCGTTCGGCAAACAGTGCCTGGACAAAGGGTTCAGCTTCAAAAGTGCGCAAATCGTCGATGCCCTCACCGACGCCGATGTAGCGGATCGGCAGGCCAAACTGCTTGGCCAGGGCGAAAATCACCCCGCCCTTGGCGGTCCCGTCGAGCTTGGTCAGCGCCAGGCCGGTCAGTTCGACGGTCTGGTTGAATTGCTTGGCCTGGTTGATGGCGTTCTGCCCCGTGCCGGCATCGAGCACCAGCAACACCTCGTGCGGCGCGTCGGCATCGAGCTTGCCGATCACCCGGCGAACCTTTTTCAGCTCTTCCATCAGGTTGTCTTTGGTGTGCAGGCGACCGGCGGTGTCGGCGATCAGCACATCGATGCCACGGGCCTTGGCGGCCTGGACGGCGTCGAAGATCACCGAAGCCGAATCGGCCCCGGTGTGCTGGGCGATGACTGGAATCTTGTTGCGCTCGCCCCAGACCTGCAATTGCTCGACCGCGGCAGCGCGGAAGGTGTCGCCGGCGGCCAGCATGACTTTCTTGCCTTCCAGCTGCAGTTTTTTCGCCAGCTTGCCGATCGTGGTGGTCTTACCGGCGCCGTTGACGCCCACCACCAGGATCACGAAAGGCTTGTTCTGCGAGGTGATTTTCAGCGGTTGCTCGACGGGCTTGAGCATGGCCGCCAGCTCGGCTTGCAGGGATTTGTACAGCGCATCGGCATCGGCCAGTTCCTTGCGCGCGACCTTCTGGGTCAGGCGCTGGATGATCACTGACGTAGCCTCGACACCAACGTCGGCGGTCAGCAGGCGGGTTTCGAGGTCATCGAGCAGTTCGTCATCGATGGCTTTCCTGCCCAGGAACAGGCTGGCCATGCCTTCGCCGATGCTGGCACTGGTCTTGGACAGGCCTTGCTTGAGGCGGGCGAAGAAACCGGCTTTGGTTTCTTCGGTGCGTACCGGCTCGACTGGAACTTCGATAGGGGCAGCGACAACAGGAGCAATAACAGGTGCAGGTGCAGGTGCAGGTGCAGGTGCAGGTGCAGGCTCTGGCGCCTGGACAATCGGTGCAACCGGCGGGACAAATGCAGCGACCGCGGGTGGCGGTGCAGCCTCGACGACGGGCGCAACGACCGGCTCGACCACGGGTGCCTGAACCGGCTCAGGCGCAGAAACCGCCTGCGCCGGAATCGGTGGTGTCACGTGCGGCGCCAAGTCATCTTCGACCAGCGCCACCGGCTCTTCCGCCACTGGCAAGGTCAACCAGGGCTCGGTGACCGGGGTCAGCGGCAATTCGGCGACGACTTCAGTCGCTGTTTCGACAAGCGGTTGCAGCACCGGCTCGGCGATCGGCGACACAACCGGCGCAGGTTCGGCGTTTATTACCGGCGCGGGCGTTGGCTCAGGTAGTGGTTGTGGCTGTTCGACGACGGGTTCCTGCGGCTTTTTGCGCAGCCATCCGAACAGGCTTTTCTTTTCACCAGCCGCAGCTGGGGTCTTCTTGTCGTCGTTGGAACCAAACATGGAGGACGGCTATCTCACGGTAGCGACGCGCCAACGGGCGCCCCGGCAAATGAATATTCGATGCAGAACAGACTGCGATTGACCCAGCTTGTTCATGCGCAACATTTTGTCGAGGTGCAAAAGGCACCCTGCAAAAACGATTTCACTAAGGACTGATGGCGGAAAATCGGCGAAAAAGCAGAGTTTAGTTGATAAACCACAGCTTACTGCCGCAAACCCAAACAACCTGATCAAACGTAAAGGCCTGATAGGCGTGGCCGCCAGTAAAACGGATCAGTATCCTAGCACCCTCTCGCCCGCTGAAGCTAAGAACAAGCGGGCAGCCCCAAAGGTTTAAAAACGAATGAATGCCCTAGCCCGCCGCGCTGCAGGCCTGCTGCTCAGCACACTTTGCCTGCCCCTTTCGGCCCTTGCGGCCGACCCGCAACCGACCCACGAATTCACCCTCGACAACGGCTTGAAGGTCGTCGTGCGCGAAGACCATCGCGCCCCGGTGGTGGTTTCCCAAGTCTGGTACAAGGTTGGCTCCAGCTACGAGACGCCCGGCCAGACCGGCCTGTCCCATGCCCTGGAACACATGATGTTCAAGGGCAGCGAAAAAGTCGGCCCTGGCGAAGCGTCGCTGATCCTGCGCGACCTCGGCGCCGAAGAAAACGCCTTCACCAGCGACGATTTCACGGCCTATTACCAGGTCCTGGCCCGCGACCGCCTGGGCGTGGCCTTCGAACTGGAGGCCGATCGCATGGCCAGCCTGCGCCTGCCGCCCGACGAGTTCGCTCGCGAGATCGAAGTCATCAAGGAAGAGCGACGCCTGCGCACAGACGACAAACCCATGTCCAAGGCTTACGAGCGCTTCAAGGCCATGGCATACCCGGCCAGCGGCTATCACACGCCGACCATTGGCTGGATGGCAGACCTGGACCGCATGAAAGTCGAAGAGCTGCGTCACTGGTACCAATCCTGGTACGTGCCCAACAACGCCACGCTGGTGGTGGTCGGCGACGTGACGCCGGACGAGGTCAAGACCCTGGCCCAGCGCTACTTCGGTCCGATCGCCCGGCGTGAGGTGCCGTCGGCGAAGATTCCGCTGGAACTGGCCGAGCCCGGTGAACGCAAGATCACCCTGCATGTGAAGACCCAATTGCCCAGCCTGATGCTGGCCTTCAACGTGCCAAGCATCGCCACCACTGACGACAAGCGCCTGGTCAACGCCCTGCGGCTGATCTCGGCCCTGCTCGACGGCGGCTACAGCGGACGCATTCCGACTCAATTGGAGCGTGGCGAAGAATTGGTGTCCGGCGGCTCGTCGAGTTACGACGCCTACACCCGCGGCGACAGCCTGTTTACCCTGTCGGCAACGCCCAATAGCCAGAAGAACAAGACCATCGCCCAGGCCGAAGCCGGCTTGTGGAAGCTGCTTGAACAACTGAAAACCACCGCGCCGACCGCCGAAGAACTGGAACGCGTAAGGGCGCAGGTCATCGCCGGGTTGGTCTACGAGCGCGACTCGATCACCAGCCAGGCCACCGCCATCGGCCAGCTGGAAACCGTCGGCCTGTCGTGGAAACTGATGGACACCGAACTCGCCGAACTGGAAAGCGTGACACCGCAAGATATCCAGGACGCCGCCAAGCTGTATTTCACCCGCGAACGTCTCAGCGTCGCCCATGTTCTGCCGGAGGAGACGACTCATGAGTGAGCCTAAAAAACCGCGCCTCGCCCTGCTTGGCTTGATCGCTGTCGCCCTGATCGGGTCGGCCGCGTTCTATTTTTCCAAGACCGACCCGTCCAATGCCAGCGAAGCGCTGGACAAGGCCAAGGCCAGCCAGAAGCTGCAGTCGTTGACCGAACTCAACGGCAAGGCCCCGAGCCACCGTAAGCTCGATGTGCAGACCTGGAACACTGCAGAAGGCGCCAAGGTGTTATTCGTCGAAGCCCGTGAGCTGCCGATGTTCGACATGCGCCTGATCTTTGCCGCCGGCAGCAGCCAGGACGGTGACGCTCCGGGCCTGGCGCTACTGACCAACGCCATGCTTAATGAAGGCGTGGCTGGCAAGGATGTCAGCGCCATTGCCCAGGGCTTCGAAGGCCTGGGGGCCGATTTCGGCAACGGTGCCTACAAAGACATGGCGGTTGCCTCGCTGCGTAGTCTCAGCGCCGCGGACAAACGTGAACCGGCCTTGAAGCTGTTCGCCGAAGTGGTCGGCAAACCGACCTTCCCCGCCGACTCGTTTACCCGCATCAAGAACCAGATGCTCGCCGGTTTCGAATACCAGAAACAGAACCCCGGCAAACTCGCCAGCCTCGAGTTGATGAACCGTTTGTACGGTAATCACCCCTACGCGCACGCCAGCGATGGCACGGCGCATACCGTTCCGGCCGTCACCCTTGCGCAACTGCGCGCGTTCCACCAGAAAGCCTATGCCGCAGGCAACGTGGTGATCGCGCTGGTCGGCGACCTGTCCCGCGCCGAAGCCGAAGCCATTGCCGCGCAGGTATCGGCCGCCCTGCCCAAAGGTCCGGCCCTGCCGAAGATCGAGCAACCCGCCGAACCCAAGGCCAGCATCGGCCATATCGAGTTCCCGTCCAAGCAAACCAACCTGATGCTCGCGCAACTGGGCATCGACCGCGACGATCCGGATTACGCGGCACTGTCCATGGGCAACCAGATCCTCGGTGGTGGCGGTTTTGGTACTCGACTGATGAGCGAAGTGCGCGAAAAGCGTGGCCTGGCGTATGGTGTGTACTCAGGTTTCAGCCCGATGCAGGCACGTGGCCCGTTCATGATCAACCTGCAGACCCGCGCCGAAATGAGCGAAGGCACCCTGAAACTGGTGCAGGATGTACTCGCCGACTACCTCAAGACCGGCCCGACCGAAAAAGAGCTCGACGACGCCAAGCGCGAACTGGCTGGCAGCTTCCCGCTGTCCACCGCCAGCAACGCCGATATCGTCGGCCAGTTGGGCGCGATTGGCTTCTATGGCTTGCCACTCAGTCATCTGGAAGACTTCATGCAGCAGTCGCAGAACCTGACCGTCGAGCAGGTCAAGACAGCAATGAACAAACACCTGAGTACGGACAAGCTGGTCATCGTCAGCGCTGGCCCAACCGTGCCGCAAAAGCCGTTGCCGGCCCCTACTGATAAACCCGCCGAGCAACCGCTCGGGGTTCCGGAGCATTAATGGCCACTTCTCGCCCGAAAAAACCTGTCCACAACGTGCATAACGGTGTGAACCAGCTGCGCATCATCGGCGGCGAATGGCGCAGCCGCAAACTGAGCTTCCCCGACGCTCCAGGCCTGCGCCCGACGCCGGACCGGGTGCGTGAAACCCTGTTCAACTGGCTCGCACCCTACGTCCCGGGCGCCAAGGTGCTCGATCCGTTCACCGGCAGCGGCGCGCTGTTTCTCGAAGCATTGTCCCGTGGCGCAGCCATGGGCCAGGCACTGGATGCCAGCAGCCTTGCGGTGTCCAGCCTCAAGGAGCACCTGGGCACGCTGCGTTGCACCACCGGCCAGGTCCAGACCGCCGATGCCCTGCGTTATCTGGAAACCCAGCCAGCGATTGCCTACGACCTGGTGTTCCTTGACCCGCCGTTCAACCAGAACTTGCTGCCCGCCGTTTGCACGCTGCTAGAAGAGCGCCAGTGGCTGGCCGAAGATGCCTGGGTGTACACCGAAAGCGAAAGCGCACCCTCGACCCTCGGCCTGCCTGAGAACTGGCGCCTGCACCGGGAGCAGAAGTCCGGACGTGTCTACTACTCGTTGTGGCAACGCAGCGCCTGAATCCCTGTGACATGACCGCCCCGCAATTACCCTGAATACGCGCTACATAGTTACCGCCAGACGACCCTCCAGATAATCCACAGTGGTTTGTGCAAATACCTGCAAACCACTGAGGATGTACACGGATGAACATCTCCCGCAGCACATGTCTGTTGCTCTTTATCGGGTGGCTGCCGCTCTTGGCTGTCGCCGCATCACCCCCTTTGACTCAAGCTTTCACCCTGGACAATGGACTTAAGGTTGTCGTGCGTGAAGATCATCGATCTGCAGCCGTCACCGCCCAACTCTGGCTGAAAGTCGGTTCAAGCTACGAAACGCCTGGCCAGTCCGGCCTGTCCCACGCCCTCGAGCACATGGTCTACAAAGGCAGCAGCAAAGCCTGCGCCGGAGAGTTTCCCGCAATACTGGAGAAACTCGGGGCCAACGAAAACGCATTTACCGGTAAGGACTACACCGTCTATTACCAGACACTTGCCCCCGGCAGGCTGGCTGTTGCGTTCGAAATCATGGCCGACCTGATGAGTACGGCCAGGTTGCGTGAGCAAGATTTCACCACGGAGCTGGACGTTATAAAGCAGGAGCGTCGCAATAGTATCGACGACCATGTTTCAGCCCTGAGCCTCGAACGCCTGGAAAGCCTCGCCTACCTGAGCAGCGCCTATCGCACCCCGGTCATAGGCTGGATGCACGACCTGCAGCGGCTGGAGGCCCTTCAACTGCAGCAGTGGTACCAGGCCTGGTACGCACCCAACAATGCGACGCTGGTGGTCGTTGGCAATGTCACGCCTGACGGGGTCAAGGCGTTGGCACAGAAATACTTCGATCACCTGGATCGACGCACGACGCCGGTTGCCGTCGTACCTGTCGAATTGTCCACACCCGGCGAAAGGTCGTTGACCCTGTACGCCCCGATATCGGCTCCGCAGCTCATCATGAGTTTCAACATTCCTGGCCTGGCCACTGCGCAAGAGCGCGGGACCGCTCATGCCCTGCGCCTGCTCGAAATCCTGTTGGCAGGTTCCAACAGTGCACGAATCAAACAGCAACTGCAGTTTGGCGAAGCGATATTTTCCGAGGTCCAGTCAGGGTACGACGCCTTCACTCGCGGCGATTCGTTGCTGACCATCAGCACTCAACTCAACCTCGACAAGGTCACGAGTCCAGACCAGGCACTTGCGCGCCTGTGGCAAACGATTGATGAACTGAAAGGCAAGGCACCGGAAAAGGCCGAACTGGATCGGGCCAAAACCATCCTGATCGCCAACACGGTTTATGCACAAGATGATCTGGAAGGCCAAGCCAGTACACTCGGCCTGCTGGAAAGCATTGGCCTCGACTGGCAGTTGGCGGATCAGGACACGGATGAGCTGAACAAGATCACTCCCCTGGATATTCAAAACGCTGCAATCACTTACCTGACACGCGAACGGATGAGCATCGCCCGGATCCTGCCGGAGAAGAACAATGGATAAGTTCACACCCTTCATGAAAGGCATATGGCTAATACTGTCTGGCGTGCTGATGAGCGGGCAGGCGCTTACGGCTGTTGCCACCACAATGACCGCACCACAAAAAGTCATGTTGCAATCACTGAATGAGCCTCAGGCCCAATCGGTTGCGCGGTCGCTACCGATCAAGGGATACAAGACCCTTTCCGGAACCAAGGTCCTGTTCATTCGCACCCCCGGCCTGCCCATGTTCGACGTGCATGTCAGCTTTGCCGCCGGCAGCGCTCACACCCCCCATCAACCTGGCCTGGCAGCCCTGACCTACAGCCTTTTGAATGAAGGCGTGGATGGCAAGGACCTCAATGCCATTCTGGAAAGCTTCGACCAACTGGGAGCCAGACTGGGCATGGGTATCACTCAGGATCGGGCCAACTTTTCCTTGCGCAGCTTGAGCGATGAAGCCCAACGTGTTCCTGCCTTGGCGCTGTTTGCCCAGATGCTTGGCAAACCTTCATTGCCGGAACAGTCCCTGCCTGTGGCGAAGTCCCAGCTACTGCACTTCCTCGACACTGAGGACCAGTCCCATGCCTACCAGGCCAATAAAGCCCTACAGGGATTGCTGTCCCCCGGACACGGTTATGTACAGTCCGTGTATGGGACCAGGGACGGTCTTGCCGCCATCACCCACAATCAGGTCCAGGACTTCCACCGCCACGGGTACGCAGCAGGCAACGCGATGATAACGCTGGTCGGCGACCTTACGGAGGACGAAGCCCAGCGCATTGGCGCACAGATTTCCAGTGCATTACCCCTGGGACCCACCGTTGCCACGATAAAAGCCCCGGACAGTCCCGCCTCTCCAGGTTTTCTGCAGCTGCAAAGGCCAACGAACCAGGCTTACGTGCGCCTTGCCCAGCCAGGCGTCCTGCGCGCCAGTCCAGACTATGTTGCATTGCAGATGGCGAGCCAGATTTTCACAAATCGGCTGATGCATGAACTTCGTGAGCTTCGTGGTCTCACTTATGACGTTCAAGCCGGGCTTTCTACCCTTCAGGCGCAAGGCATCATGACAATCGAGCTGCAGACCAGACCGGAAGTCGCCGATGGGGTAATGACAAAAATCAAGGAGATGTCTCGTGACTTCCTGATCCACGGCCCCACCCAGGAAGAACTCGATGACACCAAAACGCGACTGGCCGGCAGCGCGCCATTGAACAGCACCACCAATACACAGATCGTGGGGCAGCTGCGCGACATCGCTGTCAACGACTTACCATTGAGCCTCGACTTTTCCACTGAAAAAGCCTTGGCATTGGACCTCGCATCGGTCAAGAACGCACTTATCCGACATCTCGACAGCGAGCAATGGAGCACAGTCATCCTGGGGCCCAAGGCCGACCAGCAACCGCTACCAGCCCCTATGGAAAGTGCGGCCAATGGCATCTGTCGCGAAACCGACGAGATTGTGGCAAGTTAGATTTCCCATGACGACGCGGTCGCGGCGCAAGCCGGCCGCGTCATTGTGCGGTTTCACGAAGACCTTTAACGAGAACGGATGTGCAACCCCGCCACACGATCACTGAACCGCCCGCCTTCAGACCAGCCTTCGGCCTCGGCAATCCGCACTTGCAGACCTTGTGGGGGCCGCTGTGGCGCAAAACCACCCACCTGCAACGCGAGCGTGAACGCCTGTGGCTCGAGGATGGCGACTTCCTCGACCTTGACTGGCATGGCCCGCACACTGTCGATGCGCCTCTGGTCCTGGTGTTGCACGGACTGACCGGTTCGTCGAATTCACCTTATGTTGCCGGCATACAGAAAGCGCTGGGCGACCAGGGCTGGGCCAGTGTCGCACTGAACTGGCGCGGCTGCTCCGGCGAACCCAATCTGTTGCCGCGCAGCTATCATTCCGGCGCCAGTGAAGACCTGGCCGAAACCATCAGGCACCTGCGGGCAAAGCGTCCACTCGCACCGTTGTACGCCGTCGGTTATTCCCTGGGCGGCAATGTGCTGCTCAAGCATCTGGGCGAAACCGGCAGTGCCAGCGGCGTGCTCGGCGCGGTGGCGGTGTCGGTGCCGTTTCGCCTGGACCAGTGCGCCGACCGCATCGGCCAGGGTTTCTCCAAGGTCTATCAGGCGCATTTCATGCGCGAGATGCTGGCCTACATCAAGAACAAGCAACGCCAGTTTCAGCATGACGGGCGCGAGGAGGGTCTCGCGGCACTCGCTGCGCTGGGCTCGCTGGAAAACATGCGCACGTTCTGGGATTTCGATGGCCGGGTGACCGCGCCCCTCAATGGTTTCGCGGATGCCCAGGACTACTATCGTCGCGCATCGAGCCGCTACTTCCTCGGCGAAATCTGTACACCCACCCTGATCATTCAGGCTGCCGATGACCCCTTCGTTTTTCCCCACAGCCTGCCGCAGGCTGACGAGTTGTCAGCCTGCACGCAATTCGAATTGCAGGCCCGGGGCGGGCATGTCGGATTTGTCGATGGCACGTTCCGCCAACCAGGGTACTACCTGGAGCGGCGCATTCCGCAGTGGCTGACTACCGTGGGACGCGGCTAGGCCATGGGCAACACCCAGGGCGAGTCCATCCACTTCTGGCAAACGGCGCCGTTGGCCGGGATCGAGCTGTTGTCGGCACGCTACATCGATCACCGTTTCGCCCCCCATGTGCATGATGGCTATGTGATCGGCATGATCATGGCCGGCGCCCAGCGTTACCGCTATCGCGGTGCCGAACACCTGGCAGGCAGTGGCACACTGGTGCTGATCAACCCTGATGAACTGCACACAGGCCACAAGGGTACGGAAGACGGCTGGTTGTACCGGGCGTTTTATCCCGACAGCGAGCAGATTCTTTCACTGTTGGCCGAGCTGGAACTGCCGACCCATCACCTGCCGGCATTCGGCGCCACGCTGTATCGCGACCAGGACCTGGTCAACGGCTTTTGTCAGTTACATCGCTTGCTGGAAAGCCCCGCCACAGCCCTGCAGCAGCAGACTGCCTGGCGGGAGCTGATGCTGTCACTGCTGCAACGTCACGCAGCGGTTCCCGTTGTCGGCAAACCGGGCAAGGAGCACCGGGCAGTGACTTTGGCCAAGGAGCTGCTGCAGGCACAACTGGCGGCGCCGCCTTCACTGGAAGAACTGGCGGCGACGGTGAACTTGTCGCCTTTCCACTTCGCACGGGTGTTCCGCCGCGCCACCGGCATGCCGCCACACACATGGCTGATGCAGCAACGCATCGCTCGGGCGCGGGCGTTGCTGCAGGGTGGTTGTTTGCCGCTGGACGTCGCGACACAGCTGGGGTTTGCCGACCAGAGTCATCTGAGCCGGCAGTTCAAGCAGGTGTATGGGGTTGGACCTGGAGCGTATCGCAGCGCGCGCCTCTAAAAGATCGCAGCCTGCGGCAGCTCCTACAGTGGCCTACTCAGGTAGGAGCTGCCGCAGGCTGTGATCTTTTGATCTTTACTCGCCGATGGCAACGCCCCGCGCAGGATCATTGATCCACTCACTCCACGACCCGGCATACAACGACCCCAACGGATAACCCGCCAGGCACAGGGCGAACAGGTTATGGCACGCCGTCACACCGGAACCGCAATACGCCACCAGATCGGCCGGCGAGCGCTCGCCGAGTTTTGCGGCAAACCGCTGCTTGAGCTGATCGGCTGGCAGGAAACGCCCGTCGCTGCCCAAGTTGTCGGTGAAGGCCGCACATTGCGCACCAGGAATGTGGCCGGCAATCGGGTCGATCGGTTCAACCTCGCCCTTGAAGCGCGGCAAGGCACGGGCATCGAGCAAGGTCAGCGCGGGTTGGGCCAGGCGCTCCTGCAACTGCTCGGCACTGAGGATCAGCGCGTTGTCCGGCACTCCGGTAAATGTGCCGCGGCTACTCGACGGTGGGTCCAGGCTCAGGGGCAAGCCCGCCGCGTGCCAGGCCTTAAGCCCGCCGTCGAGGATAAACACGCCGTCACGCTTGCCCAACCAGGCCAGCAACCACCAGGCCCGCGCTGCAAAGGCACCCGGACCGTCGTCGTACAAGACCACTTCGCTGTCGGCGTTGATGCCCCACGCCTGCAGGCGTTCGATCAAGTCCGCCGGCTCGGGCAATGGATGGCGCCCGGTCACGCCCTTGACCACTTTGCCACTCAGGTCGCGCTCAAGATCGGCAAAAGACGAGCCGGCGATGTGCCCTTGTGCGTAGCTGCGCTGGCCGTAATCCGGGTCTTCGAGAGCAAAACGACAATCAAGAATCACCAACCCCGGCTGGTCCTTTTTCAGGTCCAGTGCTTGCGGGCTGATCAGTTGCGCAATGGGCATAACGGGCTCCTGTGATGGGCTGTTTTCGATCCTGCAGCATTCGTTATTTCATACTTCTTCCAATGCCTGGGCCAACGGCACGTAAAACTCTTCAAACAGCGCATCGACCGCGTCGCGAGCCTGATCCGTGACGAAACCCGCCTCCAGCACCAATACCTGGTACACGCCGCGCTTGATGGCTTGTTCGCTGAGGTGGCTGGAGTTTTCCCGCGTGGTGCACAAAAAACGCACCCAGGAGGTGAGGATGATCCAGGCATTGATCGTCAGGGACTCGATCTGCACCCGATCCATCTTCAGGATGCCGGCGGCAACAAAACCTTCGTAGATGGCGGCGCCCTGAATCACGCAGCGCTGGGAAAAGCGCCGGTAGCGGGCCGCCAGTTCCGGGTCACTGTCGAGCAAGTGCTCCAGGTCCCGGTGCAGGAACCGGTAGCGCCACATGGCTGACAACAGCTCCTTGAGGTAGAAACGCTTGTCTTCCACCGTGGCGGCGCGCCCCTGTGGCGGACGCAGGAAGCTGTCTACCAGACTCTCATACTCACCGAACAGCACGGCGATGATCGCCTGCTTGTTAGGAAAGTGGTAGTACAGGTTGCCCGGAGAAATCTCCATGTGGGCGGCGATGTGGTTGGTGCTGATGCTGCGCTCGCCCTGCTGGTTGAACAGCTCCAGGCTGTTCTGCACGATGCGCTCGCTGGTTTTTATCCTTGGGGCCATGGCTTGAGCTTAAATTCAGAGTGCGATGAGGGGCATCTTACGGCCTATCCGCGAGCGATAAAACAAAGCGGTGCCGAGGATGGTATTTGACTTTTTAGAGTATAGACTCTAGAAATGCTCTCACTACAACAAATCCGGAGCCGACCATGACTGCTGACATTTCCTACCTGCAAAATCTCCAGCAGCCCCTGCAAGAGCTTCAGACCCTGTTCGACGCACAGCGCGCGGCCTATGCTGCCAACCCGATGCCGCCCGCGGCCCAGCGCCAGCAATGGCTCAAGGCGCTACGTGATTTGCTGGACAACGAACGCCAGGCCTTGATCGATGCGATCAGCCAGGATTTCAGCAACCGCAGTGCCGATGAAACCTTGCTCGCCGAACTGATGCCCAGCCTGCACGGCATTCACCACGCCCGCCGCCACCTCAAGGGCTGGATGCGCGCGTCGCGGCGCAAGGTCGGTGTCGCGTTTCAGCCGGCTTCTGCGAAGGTGGTCTACCAGCCACTGGGCGTGGTCGGGGTCATCGTGCCGTGGAACTATCCGTTGTACCTGGCCGTCGGGCCTTTGGTCGGCGCCTTATCGGCAGGTAACCGGGTGATGCTCAAACTCAGCGAATCGACCCCGGCCACCGGTTTGCTGATCAAGGCGTTGTTCGCGCGAATCTTCCCCGAAGACCTGGTTTGCGTGGTGCTGGGCGAAGCCGATATCGGCGTGGCGTTTTCACGCCTGCCCTTCGATCACCTGCTGTTCACCGGCGCCACCAGCATTGGCAAACACGTGATGCGCGCGGCGGCGGAAAACCTGACGCCGGTCACCCTGGAACTGGGCGGCAAGTCCCCGGCCATTGTTTCCCATGACGTACCGCTCAAGGATGCCGCTGAACGCATCGCTTTCGGCAAGACCCTCAATGCCGGCCAGACCTGCGTGGCCCCGGATTACGTGCTGGTGCCGGAAGATCGTGTCGGCGCGTTCGTGGAGGCCTATCGACAGGCGGTTCGCGGTTTTTATCCGACCCTCGCCGACAACCCGGACTACACCGCGATCATCAATGACCGACAACTGGCGCGACTCAAGGGCTATGTCAGCGATGCCACCAGCAAGGGTGCTCTGCTGATTCCAGTGTTCGAGCAAGGCCAGGGCCGTCGCATGGCGCATAGCCTGCTGCTCAACGTCAACGATGAGATGACGGTGATGCAGGACGAAATCTTCGGCCCACTGTTGCCGATCGTTCCGTACAAGCATCTGGACCAGGCCTTTGCTTATATCAACCAGCGGCCTCGCCCACTGGCGCTGTACTACTTTGGCTACGACAAGCGCGAGCAAAACCGTGTGCTAAACGAGACCCATTCCGGAGGCGTCTGCCTCAACGACACCCTGCTGCACGTGGCCCAGGATGACATGCCGTTCGGCGGTATCGGTCCTTCGGGCATGGGCCATTACCACGGGCACGAAGGCTTCCTGACCTTCAGCAAGGCCAAGGGTGTGCTGGTCAAGCAGCGCTTCAACGCGGCGAAGCTGATCTATCCGCCCTATGGCAAAGCCATTCAGAAACTGATCCAGAAGCTGTTTATTCGCTAACGATAGCTACCGCCGGGTAATAACAATAATGCACCCAAGCCTGTCCGAAACACCCGCGCTGTCACGGCGCGGCCTGCTCAAATTCAGCCTCGGCGCCAGCGCCTTTCTTGCCACTGCCGGGTTGGGGGCCAGCCTCAGCGGCTGCTCATCGAGCGCGCCTGCCAGTGGCTTCACGGCACTGCGCAGTAGCGACCTGCTGTTTTTGCGCGCCCTTGTCCCAGTGATGCTCGACGGTGCAGTCACGGCCGCGAACATGCCGGAGGCTGTCGAGGGCACCCTGAAAAGCCTCGATTACAACCTCGACCACCTGTCTCCGGAAATGCTCAAGCTCACTCGACAATTGTTCGATGTGCTGGGCATGGCCGTGACCCGCGGGCCGCTGACCGGGATCTGGGGTAGCTGGGAAAACGCCAGTGCCGAGGATATCCGGCGCTTCCTCGATCGCTGGGAAAACAGCTCGTTGAGCCTGCTGCGCATGGGTCACAGTTCATTGCTGCAACTGGTGATGATGGCCTGGTATGGGCGCAAGGAGTCATGGGCGCATTGCGGGTATCCGGGGCCACCAGCGGTTTGAGACCGCGTCGACGCTTTCGCGAGCAGGCTCGCTCCCACAGAGATCGCGTACCCATGTGGGAGCGAGCCTGCTCGCGAAGGCGCCAGCTGCTTCACCACTTCATCCAACAATAAAAAGAGAACCCGAAGATGCCCGTACCCGACCCGTTCCGCGAAGGCATGGCCCGTGGCTGGAAAACCCATGATGGCTCGCAACTGACCCAGGACCTGACCCTCGAAGCGGATGTGGCGATCATCGGCAGCGGTGCCGGTGGAGGGACCACGGCCGAAATCCTCAGTGCGGCCGGCTACAAAGTGCTGCTGATCGAGGAAGGCCCACTCAAGACCAGCAGCGACTTCAAGTTGCTCGAAGACCAGGCCTACGCCAGCCTCTACCAGGAAGGCATCGGTCGCATGAGCAAGGATGGCGCAATCACCATCCTCCAGGGCCGGGCGGTGGGCGGCACCACGCTGATCAACTGGACCTCCAGCTTCCGCACGCCAGAGCCAACCCTGGAACACTGGGCCAAGGAACACAACGTGAAGGGCCACTCCCCTGCTGAAATGGCGCCCTGGTTCGAAAAAATGGAACAGCGCCTGGGCGTCGCCCCGTGGATGGTCCCGCCCAACGCGAACAACGAAGTGATCCGCAAGGGCTGCGAAAAGCTCGGTTACAACTGGCATGTGATCCCGCGCAATGTGCGCGGCTGCTGGAACCTCGGCTACTGCGGCATGGGCTGCCCGACCAACGCCAAGCAATCGATGATGGTCACGACCATTCCGGCCACCCTGGAAAACGGCGGCGAGCTGCTTTATCTGGCCCGCGCGGAAAAACTCATCATCAGTGGCGAGACCGTCACCGGACTGCACTGCGTAGCGATGGACGAGCGCTGTGTCGAGCCCACCGGACGCAGTATCAGGGTCAAGGCCAAGCATTACGTATTGGCCGGCGGCGGAATCAACAGCCCGGCGCTGCTGCTGCGCTCCGACGCGCCCGACCCGCACAAGCGGCTGGGCACACGCACCTTTCTGCATCTGGTGAACATGTCCGCCGGCTTGTTCGACGAAGTCATCAACCCGTTCTATGGCGCGCCACAGTCGATCTATTCCGACCATTTCCAATGGCAGGATGGCACCACCGGCAAGATTGGCTACAAACTGGAGGTTCCGCCGCTGCACCCGGCGCTGGCCGCCACCCTGCTGGGTGGCTTCGGCCAGGAAAATGCCCGGCACATGGCTGACCTGCCGCACACTCACGCCATGCTGGCGTTGCTGCGCGACGGATTCCACCCGGACAGTCCCGGTGGCAGCGTACAACTGCGCGGTGACGCTACACCAGTGCTCGACTACCAGATTTCACCCTACGTCTGGGACGGCTTGCGCCGGGCCTTCCACAGCATGGCCGAGATCCAGTTCGCCGGGGGCGCCAAGGCCGTGATGCCCATGCACGCCGATGCTCGCTACGTTAAAACCTTGGGCGAAGCGCGCACGCTGATCGACGGGCTCAATCTGGCGTTGTATCGCACGCGCTTGGGCAGCGCCCATGTGATGGGCGGATGCAGCATGGGCGAAGACCCGAAAAATGCGGTCACCGATAGCCTTGGCCGGCATCATCAACTGGGTAATTTGTCGATCCATGATGGTTCGCTCTTCCCCACCAGCATTGGCGCAAACCCGCAGTTGTCGGTCTATGGGCTGACGGCGCAACTGGCGACTTCCTTGGCTGAACGTTTAAAAAACCCGTGAAAAAGACGATTATTTCCATCGTCTATAGTGCTTTCTTACCCAACAGGCGACTTGGCCGACCGGTTAGGCTGCGATACCATCCGAATCCCCAACGCACTCCCGCCAGGACGACGCGATGAACCGAGTGTTGTACCCAGGTACCTTCGACCCTATTACCAAGGGCCATGGCGATCTGGTCGAACGCGCCTCGCGCCTGTTCGATCACGTGATCATTGCTGTCGCCGCCAGCCCGAAGAAAAACCCGCTGTTTCCCCTGGAACAGCGTGTGGAGCTGGCCCGCGAAGTCACCAAACATCTGCCGAACGTTGAAGTGGTCGGTTTCTCGACGCTACTGGCGCATTTTGCCAAAGAGACGAACGCCAATGTGTTCCTGCGTGGCTTGCGCGCAGTGTCGGACTTCGAATACGAATTCCAGCTGGCCAACATGAACCGCCAGCTGGCCCCGGATGTGGAAAGCCTGTTCCTTACCCCATCCGAGCGTTATTCGTTCATTTCCTCGACGCTGGTTCGTGAAATCGCAGCCTTGGGCGGTGATATCACCAAGTTCGTACACCCGATAGTGGCGGACGCCCTCACACAGCGCTTCAAGAAATAATCCTGATCCGTAGGAGCCGGCTTGCTGACAACGCGGTGCACCTGATGCACCGCCTTCGCCAGCAAGCCGGCTCCTGCAGTACGTCGTAGTTGCGTGCACCGCAGACGCCAATGCGGCACAATTAGCGCATTGATTTATTGCGCCCGGGCCTGCCGCCCCGGCTGGAGTTAGCATGTCCCTGATCATCACCGACGATTGCATCAACTGCGACGTCTGCGAACCCGAGTGCCCCAACGCCGCCATTTCCCAAGGCGAAGAAATCTATGTGATCGACCCGAACCTGTGCACTCAGTGTGTCGGCCACTACGACGAACCGCAGTGCCAGCAGGTCTGCCCGGTGGATTGCATTCCTCTGGACGAAGCCCATCCAGAGACTGAAGAGCAGTTGATGGAGAAGTACCGCAAGATTACCGGGAAGGCTTGAAAGATCGCAGCCTTCGGCAGCTCCTACAGAGATCGCATTCCCCTGTAGGAGCTGCCGAAGGCTGCGATCTTTTGCTTTTCAGGTCTGACACCGCGGGCAGAACACACTGGCGCGCTGCCCGAGTTTCACTTCCCGCAGGCCCGTGCCACAGACTTTGCAGTGCTCACCGCCGCGACCGTACACGAACAACTCCTGCTGGAAGTAGCCCGGCTGCCCGTCCCCGCCGATAAAGTCGCGCAATGTGGTGCCCCCGCGCTCGATGGCAGCCGCCAGGATGCGCTTGATCTCGATCGCCAGTTTCAAGTACCGCGCCCGGGAAATACTCTTGGCTTCGCGACGCGGGTCGATACCGGCGGCGAACAGCGCTTCGGTCGCATAGATATTGCCAACGCCGACCACCACCGCGTTGTCCATGATGAACGGCTTGACTGCCATCGATCGCCCGCGGGACTGCTGGAACAGCCGCTCGCCATCGAACAGGTCGGTCAATGGCTCCGGCCCCAGGCGAATCAGCAGCTCATGGTTGAGCGGATCGAGGCTCCACAGCATCGCACCGAACCGTCGCGGGTCGGTGTAGCGCAAGGCCAGGCCCGATTCCAGCTCGATATCCACATGCTCATGCTTGGCCGCCGGCAGGCCGGCTTCGACCAGGCGCAAATTCCCCGACATCCCCAAATGGCTGATCAAGGTACCGACCTCGGCATTGATCAAAAGGTATTTGGCGCGCCGCTCCACCAGTACGATGCGCTGGCCGGACAAGCGCACATCGAGGTCTTCGGGGATTGGCCAGCGCAGACGGCGATCGCGCACGATCACCCGACTGACACGCTGGCCTTCCAGGTGCGGCGCAATCCCGCGGCGGGTGGTTTCGACTTCTGGGAGTTCAGGCATGGTGCTCTCGGATCAGGCGCTCGGTGAGAAGAGGTTCGCCGTTCAGCGGTGAGTGCCGAGGTCGCGAATCGTTTGCTTGAGGGTTTCGAAATCGTAATCCGATAGGCCCACGTAATCGAGCACCAAATGCCCGATGCTGTTCCACTCGTGGTCTTCGGGCTGGCTGCCCAGCACCCGGTAGGACGCACAAATGTGCTCGGCCATTTTCAGGATCGCCAACAGGTTTTTCAGGGCGCTGTTGCGCGACGACTCGTCGCTGAATATCGCCAGGGCATTGTGATGATTGGCGATCGCGGCAGACACGTGATCAGGCAGGCGCCAGGATTTGGCCGTGTAGTACCCGACCACTGCATGGTTGGTGTTGAACGCCTGGTTCTCGGTGTCCACCACCCGGCATTCGGGGCCGGCGTTGGCATAGGCCTGTTCCAGCACGCTCATATAGTTTGGGAACCGCTGCAGCATCAACGGCACGCCGCAGTCGTGGAACAGTCCCAGGGCATAGGCTTCATCGCCGGCCTGGGCGCCAATGCGCTTGGCCAGGGTCAGGCAGGTCATCGCCACGTCCTGGGCAGTATCCCAGAACCGGTTCAAGGTAACGATGGTGTCATCGTTCATCTCGCCCTTGATCGACTGAGCATTGATCAAGTTGATGATCGAACGGCTGCCCAGCAGATTCACCGCGCGCTGGATCGAGGCAATCTTGTTGCTCAGGCCGTAATACGGCGAGTTGACGATTTTCAGCAGGGAGCCAGAGAGGCCCGGGTCCTGGGAAATCAGCTTCGCGATCACATCCAGATCCGGGTCGGGCATGTACTGCTCCATCTGCAGATCCACCATGATCTGCGGTTGGGCCGGCACACTGATGCCTTGCAAGGATTGCTGGATTTGTTCGGCGGTAAGCTCTTGGGACATAGGTACACACTCTGGGTCAGGCGCGGATTCTAACTTTTCTGGATTGGATCCGACACCTGGGCCAGTGCGCCGATTGCAGTTTCATCTGGTCCAGGCCTGACTCACCGCATGTCCACCCACCGCGCCGTGGGCTTGCGCAACACGGTATACTCCCGCTCTTTTTTCCGGAGCGACGTCATGTCCCTGCCTAGCCTGCGCCTCAAAGCCAACGCCGACCGTCGCCTGCGCAACGGCCACTTGTGGGTCTACAGCAACGAAATCGATGTAGCCGCTACACCTTTGCACGGTTTCAAGGCCGGCGACCAGGCGATCCTCGAAGCCGCTGGCGGCAAGCCACTGGGCATCGTCGCCATGAGCCCGAACAACCTGATCTGTGCGCGCCTGCTGTCGCGCGACATCAAGTTGCCACTCGACAAGTCACTGCTGGTGCATCGCCTGAATGTGGCCCTGTCGCTGCGCGATCGCCTGTTCGACAAGCCGTTCTATCGCCTGGTCTACGGTGATTCCGACCTGCTGCCAGGCCTGGTGGTCGACCGTTTCGGCGACATCCTGGTGGTGCAGATCGCCTCGGCGACCATGGAAGCCCATAAAGACGACGTGATCGCAGCGCTGACCCAAGTGCTCAAGCCAAGCGGCATCCTGTTCAAGAACGACTCCGCCGCCCGTGATGCCGAAGGCCTCAACCGCTATGTCGAAACCGTGTTCGGCCTGGTGCCGGAATGGGTTGCGCTGGAAGAGAACGGGGTGAAATTCGAAGCGCCGGTTATCCAGGGCCAGAAAACCGGTTGGTTCTACGACCACCGCATGAACCGCGCACGCCTGGCGCCATACGCCAAGGGCAAGCGCGTGCTCGACCTGTACAGCTACATTGGCGGCTGGGGCGTTCAAGCGGCTGCATTCGGCGCCAGTGAAGTGTTCTGCGTCGACGCCTCGGCCTTCGCCCTCGACGGTGTCGAGCGCAACGCCGCGCTGAATGGCTTCGCCGAGAAAATGACCTGCATCGAAGGCGACGTGTTCGAAGCCCTGAAAGAGCTCAAGGCCAGCGAAGAGCGCTTCGATGTGATCGTGGCCGACCCGCCTGCCTTCATCAAACGCAAGAAAGACATGAAGAACGGCGAAGGCGCCTACCGCCGCCTGAACGAACAAGCCATGCGCCTGCTCACCAAGGACGGCATCCTGTTCAGCGCCTCCTGCTCGATGCACCTGCCGGAAGACGACCTGCAGAACATCCTGCTGACCAGCGCCCGCCACCTGGATCGTAATATCCAGATGCTCGAGCGTGGCGGCCAAGGCCCGGATCATCCGGTGCACCCGGCCATCCCGGAAACCCGCTACATCAAGAGCATCACCTGCCGGTTGCTGCCAAACAGCTAACGCCATCTCCTGTAGGAGCGAGCACGCTCGCGATGGTCGTCAACGATAACGCGGGAAGCCTGGCGCCCCGCGGCGTTCTCGAGCTCATCGCGAGCAGGCTCGCTCCTACAGGTGCAGGACACATCCTGATCCACTGTCGAAACGACAACCGCTCACCCCTCGCCTACCGCTTTCTCTTCACATCATCGAAGAGGACAACGGAATGTCCGATACGACCAAAGCCCATCGATTACGCAAAGGCCGTCACCCACAATCCGGCCGCATCTATCACCTGAGCGCCGTCACCCATGAACGACAGCCTGTGTTCCAGGATTGGCGCACTGGCCGCTTGTTGGTGCACGAATTTAGAAGTGCCCAGGAAGCCGGCTATATCACGTTTATCGCCTGGGTAGTCATGCCGGATCACTTCCACTGGCTGGTTGAATTGCATAACGGTGATTTACCTAAACTGATGCAAACCACCAAATCCCGCTGCACACGACTCCTTAGTCAAAAGCGAGGCCATTGTGCCCCTGTATGGCAGAAGGGCTATTTCGGCCGAGCCCTGCGTCGCGAGGAAGATCTGAAAGCAGCAGCCCGATACATCATCGCCAACCCTTTGCGAGTTGGTTATGTAACTCATATAGGCGACTACCCGCTATGGGACGCCATCTGGCTATGAAACACGCCTCCCTGTAGGAGCAGCCGGTCGACGCTCGATTGCTCGCGATGATCGTCAACGATAACGCTGGAAACCTGACACCCGGCTGCGCTCTCAGGTTTTTCGCGAGCATGCTCGCTCCTACAAGGGGCTGTCCGTGCGTCTTGTGGATGCTGACTGCATACGTGCAGGCATTCCCTCCAGCCGCCAGCCGTGTAGAATCGCGACATTCATCGCCAGTCATCCCCGGCGGGTTTATGAGCTCAAGCTGAAGCGCGCGGCGATCCCGCAAAGTTATCGGCAACTTCCGGACACCCGGCCATTTCTGAGTGTTCCAGACGTCAATAGAAGCTCACTTCCCTTTTGATACCTGATTAGCCGCCCGGAGTGCTTCATGCCTGATTACCGCTCGAAAACATCCACCCACGGCCGCAACATGGCCGGCGCCCGCGCACTGTGGCGCGCAACGGGGATGAAAGATGACGACTTCAAAAAACCGATCATCGCCATTGCCAACTCATTTACCCAGTTCGTGCCGGGCCACGTGCACCTGAAAGATCTGGGGCAACTGGTCGCCCGCGAAATCGAACGCGCTGGCGGCGTGGCAAAAGAATTCAACACCATCGCCGTCGACGACGGCATCGCCATGGGCCACGACGGCATGCTGTATTCGCTGCCGAGCCGCGAGATCATCGCCGACTCCGTCGAGTACATGGTCAATGCCCACTGCGCTGACGCCATCGTCTGCATCTCGAACTGCGACAAGATCACCCCTGGCATGTTGATGGCCTCCCTGCGCCTGAACATCCCGGTGATCTTCGTGTCCGGCGGCCCGATGGAAGCCGGCAAGACCAAACTGGCCAGCCACGGTCTCGACCTGGTCGACGCCATGGTGATCGCCGCCGACTCCAGCGCTTCTGACGAGAAGGTTGCCGAGTACGAGCGTAGCGCCTGCCCTACCTGCGGTTCGTGCTCCGGCATGTTCACCGCCAACTCGATGAACTGCCTGGTCGAAGCCCTGGGCCTGGCACTGCCGGGCAACGGTTCGACCCTGGCCACCCACAGCGACCGCGAGCAGTTGTTCCTGCAGGCCGGCCGCACCATCGTCGAGCTGTGCAAGCGTTACTACGGCGAGAACGATGAGTCGGTGTTGCCGCGCAACATCGCCAACTTCCAGGCGTTCGAAAACGCCATGACGCTGGACATCGCCATGGGCGGTTCCACCAACACCATCCTGCACTTGCTGGCCGCTGCCCAGGAAGCCGAGATCGATTTCGACCTGCGCGACATCGACCGCCTGTCCCGTCACGTGCCGCAACTGTGCAAGGTCGCGCCGAACATCCAGAAGTACCACATGGAAGACGTGCACCGTGCGGGCGGGATCTTCAGCATCCTCGGCTCGCTGGCCCGTGGCGGCCTGCTGCACACCCAGCTGCCGACCGTGCACAGCCGCAGCATGGAAGAAGCCATCGCCAAGTGGGACATCACCCAGACCAACGACGAAGCCGTGCATCACTTCTTCAAGGCGGGTCCTGCTGGCATCCCGACGCAAACCGCGTTCAGCCAATCGACCCGTTGGGACACCCTGGACGACGACCGTGAAAACGGCTGCATCCGCAGCGTCGAGCACGCCTACTCGCAAGAAGGCGGCCTGGCCGTGCTGTACGGCAACATCGCCCTGGACGGCTGCGTGGTGAAAACCGCTGGCGTCGACGAGTCGATCCACGTGTTCGAAGGCAACGCGAAGATCTTCGAAAGCCAGGACAGTGCCGTACGCGGCATCCTCGCTGACGAAGTGAAGGAAGGCGACATCGTCATCATTCGCTACGAAGGCCCGAAAGGCGGCCCGGGCATGCAGGAAATGCTCTACCCGACGTCGTACCTGAAATCCAAAGGCCTGGGCAAAGCCTGCGCCCTGCTCACCGACGGCCGTTTCTCCGGCGGCACCTCGGGCCTGTCCATCGGCCACGCATCGCCTGAAGCGGCTGCCGGCGGCGCGATCGGCCTGGTGCAGGACGGCGACAAAGTGCTGATCGACATTCCAAACCGCTCGATCAACCTGTTGGTCAGCGATGAAGAACTGGCCGCGCGCCGCGTCGAGCAGGACAAGAAAGGCTGGAAACCGGTTGAAGTGCGTCCACGTAAAGTGACCACGGCGTTGAAGGCTTATGCCCTGCTGGCGACCAGTGCCGACAAGGGTGCTGTGCGTAACAAGGCGATGCTTGATGGGCTGTAAGGCTTAAGCGTTGAACGAAAAATACCCCGCCATGTGCGGGGTATTTTTTTGCGGCGTCTATTTAGTGCTTAATTTACTAGTGTATTCCCGAAGGCATATTCAGAACCGGGTCAAAAGCCAGGGTCGTCAATCGCAAGAGTTAGAAGTCCGCAACATCTCTCCCAGATAGAGGAGCGCCAGTAATGTCGGGCTAATCAATGCCACGTTAAACCAGATACTACTACCGGGATGGGTCAGTGAACCTATTAGCGGGATGGAGATAGCTATCAGCCCCATTATTAGCATTAACGATATAATGCGTCTGCGGTAATACACCGTAGTACTAGGTCTATTCAGCGCAGCTAGAGCAAGCCCCGTAGTTCCCGACCAGGCAAGTATGCTTATTATTATACCGAAGGCTTCACCAAACATCATTAAGTACGAACTTAGCAGGGCCAATCCAAAAGCAGGCAAGACACCTCCGATTAGATACATAACTGGCCAAAGGATACGTAACACCACGTATATTTACTCCATTAAATAATCATCGAGCTGAATAAAGTCTCGACCTGATAGGTTTCCGCCTTCCTGAGTTCCTCGATGCGCGAGTCAAGGATTTACCCACGGCCTGGCAACTTGTAGCTTGATGAGATAACGCTCCTCTGTGGGACGCTTGTCGTCTCTAAAGCGATTGACCCCCAACATCACCTGATACTGATTACCCGCTTGCCAGGTAGACGTGCCGCCTTTGTTCACGTCTCGTAATCGGGCCCGCCATTCGGGAGTGTCAGCAAAGGGTGGGTCGTCACCGACCCGAATGGGTATCCAGCCACCGTGGCGCCATTGCGCCTGCAAATCCAGCACGACTTTGAGGGTATCGTCGAGTAACAGCGGCTCGATTTGCGGGGACATGCGCAGACTTCTGACTAACCCATCACGATCGAAACTAACCGTGAAAAAGCGAGCCAGCGGGGTCAAAAATCCGAATTGATCGTCGATAAAACGCAGGCGTGCGTCGGACTTGGGAGTGTTGAACCAGGAGTACCCTGGAAAAGCCGGATCAATGGCCGCGCTGGAGCGCAGGCGCATGGCTTCCCAAGGTTCGCCGATCACTAGCGCAATTTCCGGGTCATCCGATAGCGCTCGCATAACCGCCATTGTCAATAGAGCCGCGACTGCAATGGCCAAAACCTTCCGTCGCCATTTCATGCGTCGCAGTAGATTCATCGCACGCCCCGGCCTGCGGCTATATCGAGAATCGCCTGTTCGATCAGTTGGCGATCAGAGCGCCGTAGAAGCTCATCAAATTGCTCCGCGGCCTTGAGTACGAAGGGCATGCGCTGATGGATATCGGCCAGGTTGGCAAAGTAATCATTGCTGAAGCCCACGGTGCGCCCGTCTTCGCTGGGACGGCACTGGCTGGCCAGTGTCAGCTCGACCGCTGCCGCAGCACCAGAGGGGAGGTTCGTGACGTAGGAGAAATGGTTGCCACGTAGCAAATGTACCAATTGCACATCGCTGTACATCGATGGTTGCAGGATGTTCTTCTGTTCATGTTCGGCTAGAAAAACAACACTTTCGGCAATGTTGCCAGCCTCAATGGCCGCGAAGGCTTGCAGTATTTCCTCATGGTAAGTGCCAAACTCCAGCTTTTCCTGCTCGATCGGCCACAACACAGGTTGTTGAACATGCCCAAATATGTTCTTCCGTGAAGCGAGGCATGTCTTGAGCGCCAACAACCCTCGCTCTTTGTAAAAAACATGCAACGGAAAAACATCCAGAAACAGCGTGGTATTGCCCAGCGCCAGCATGTCATGCACGTACTCGAGTTGCCCCTGTACTAGCGACAATGATTCTCTGTCGGTGCGCCAGTCAACGCTCGGTATCGGGTTATTGCTGCGGGATAGCTCGTAGTCACGTTGCAACTGTTTGTCAGTCTTGCCGAACAATTCAATTCCAAAGATTTTCCAACGACGCTGGGCGCTGCCAACCATGCGCTTTCCCGCTTCGTATTGATTCTGAATCCTCTCGACTGATTGAGCCGCATGCAACAACCCACAACCCACCTGCTTGGAGGCGAACGCAGCAAGTCCAGCCCATTGGAAACGCTGATCCTCCAGCCACAATCGGGCGTAGGCCGCATTGATCGCGCGATTGCGCGCTTTTGGATCGGCGATAAGGATCCCGCCCGGTGCCACGATCGCTTCGGCTCTTTGCTGGTAGCTGCGCCAAAGGTTCTGGCAGACCTGTCCCGTCTGTTCGCCGTAGCTCGTTGCAGGACGGATGCTGGAGGGGCTCGGTTCTGCTGTCGGCTGGCGGGCTTCGACCGGCTTCGCGGGTTGAGCCGCGGCTCGGGCAGGCGACGCAATGCCGCTGCTTTCGATCGTTTGGCATCTGATGGTCTGATTGGCAATCAGCTTGGGCGATGGATCGCACTTGCACTTGCACAGGTCGCCGTCCAGTGCGGGCTTGCGTCCTTCCCACTCCTCCGACAGGCGTGGGCCGACGCAGATGATTGTCCCGGTACTGTCGCATTCCGGGCATTTGACTTGATCGCCTTCGCGGGCCAAGTTCTGGCCCAAGATGCTGCCTCGATGCCAACCGCTTACGACTGTGCCGCCGACGGTGGTTTTGGCCCCGACTGTGATGTGGTAGCGCTTCATGCGAAATGTGTCCTTGTCAGATCGAAAGGACGAAAGCTAGAAGAGTCGAAGTGGAGGAAGAATCAGACGCTTCTTTGATTGATGTAGGGCATTTCTGAAATGGGGCAGGATGTGGTCGTCGGTATGCTGGAGATAATGCGAGGGAATGCCCCGCCAGGTGCGGGGCTGATCGTTCCCACGCTCTGCGTGGTAATGCCTCAAGGGACGCTCTGCGTCCAGTGACGCGGAGCGTCACGGGCTTCATTCCCACGCAGAGCGTGGGAACGATCAACTCGGCCAGATGCGGGGCATCTTTTTCCCGCGTTATTGCTGTGGGTCGAGGTTATCCAGCGCCTGGTTTACTGCCAGTTCGCCCAACATGATGAGCTGGGTAATTCCCAGCATCGTGCTGCGTTGAGAGCCTTCCAGCAGGCCGGCGAAATCGCTGGCCATGACGTTGGCCGAGGCGAGGGATTCGCAGGCGTGGGCCAACAGGGTTTCGGTGTCGAGGCCGGGGGCGATCATGAATGTTCGGCTGGGTTTACGTGGGGTGGCGTTGATGCGGGCCGACAGGTTGTCGGTGTCCGGTGGATCGGGGGTAATTTTGAGCATTGATGAATCTCCTGGAAACAAGGAGCCATCACCTTCGCTACCAAACGAAAGGTGGCAGCCATACGCAGGTTGGTAGACCGGTCCAGGGAGCCGGCGCGCTCGAAAGCGCCCTACGCATGACCACCATAAAAGCAGAGACGAAAAAACCTGCCAAAGGTGTAGTCATGCGCCTGGAAAATCCGGGCTACCAAACCCGATCGCTGAAGAGCAGCGACACGGAGAAGATAGAACCCGCCAAACAGGCGCACAAGTCGGCGGATTCTGAAGTAGTCGTAGTCCCTTACGCAAGAATGCGCAGGTTGTGACTGTAGGAAGAAGTTGATCGAGCAGAGGCTTTCATTGCCCCGACTGACCTCATCGCGAGCAGGCTCGCTCCCACAATGGATCAGCTTTGCACTCTGGATTGGGAATAACACCGATCAAATTGTAGGAGCGAGCCTGCTCGCGATGGACGACAGAGCGCCGCGGGGTATCAGGCAGCCAGCTTCATCGTTAACGACCATCGCGAGCATGCTCGCTCCTACAGTGAATCAAAGTCCTTACTGAATCTCTTGCGGTGTGACGACCACCCAATTTTTGTCCGCCGTCACCGGCAGCCCTTCCTTGGCCTGGGCCGCGGCGTTCTTGGCCATCATGCCCTGGATCTGGGTCATGTACTTGTCCTTGCGGTTGACCCATAGGTGGATGCCGCCCTTGGCCACGTCAACGCCGTGGAACAGCATGTAGCCGTCGCTGGTCGGGGTATCGCCACCGACCAGTACCGGTTTTTTCCACTCATCGATGTAGGTCAGGATCGCTGCGTGCTTGCCGGCCATCCAGGTCGCCGGGGTCCACAGGTATGGCGTCAGTTCCAGGCCGAGGTTGGCCTTCTCGTCATATTTGCCAGCGGTGATCTGCTTGCGCGCAGTGGTCAGTTCGCCGGTCTTCTGGTCCTTGAGCAGCATCGACACGCCGATCACGTTCTGCGGTTTGACGTTGTAGCCGTACTTCGGATCGGCCGCGACCATGCGCACCAGCTCTTCCGAGGCGGCGGTCATCACATAGACCTCGATACCGTTCTCCATCAGCTTGTTGTAGAGCTCTTGCTGGCCGGTGAAGATTTTCGGTGGGTTGACGTCGAGTTTCTTGACCACGTCGCCTTCGTAATAGGTGGCGGGCACCGGTTTGCCAGAGGCCATCAACTCATCGACGTAGCCCTTGAGTTCCTGGAGCGTGAAGCCTGAAAACACTTGGGCGACCCATGGATAGCAGACCATGTCGTCGAGTTCACAGAGGCGGTAGTAGTAACTGAACAGGCTTTCCTTGTGGTCGGCGGTGTCCTTGAACGGCATCAGTTTCAGGGAGGGGTCGAGTTTGTCGCGGGTGATCAGGCCTTTGTTTTCCATGAACGGCAGCAACGACTCTTCGAGGTCGTAGCGGTAACTGGTGTTGTCCATGTCGAACACCGCGTAGTTACCTTTGTTGGCATTGGCCGCGATCATCGCATCCAGTGCCTTGGCCTGATCGGCGGGCCAGTGTTTCAGATCCGTGGCGAACACCTGGCCGACGAGGCCAAGGCAAAGAGCTGCAGCCAGTAATTTCGGTGCGAACTTCATCCTCATATCTCCCTGATTGAAAGACATCGACGCTAACAAATACCTGTGACAGTCCTCATCCGTCAGCGACCGTCAACGTACCTTTCGCGCCAGTCACATTCTCAAAAGCGACATGCGCTTATTCCAAAAACGACACTTTCAAGACGTTTTTGATATTAAATCATTAGATTTCAAGCTGTTAGGCTTGCCGGTTCGCAACTGCCCCGGAAGGCAGTTCGCACCTGTCTAATGGGAGTTCCAATGAATCTGCCGCTGATTCTCAATCTGCTGGTGTTCCTCGCCCTGCTGCTGGGCTTGGCACAAACCCGCCACACAACATTTAGCCTGGCGAAAAAAGTCCTGCTTGCACTGGTGCTTGGCGTGCTGTTCGGTGTGGCGTTGCACACTGTCTACGGTGCCGGCAACCCGGTGTTGAAAGCCTCGATCGGCTGGTTCGATCTGGTGGGCAACGGTTACGTGCAACTGCTGCAAATGATCGTGATCCCGCTGGTGTTCGCTTCGATCCTCAGCGCCGTGGCCCGTCTGCACAATGCCTCGTCGTTGGGAAAAATCAGCTTCCTGACCATTGGCACGCTGCTGTTCACCACCGCCATCGCGGCGTTGATCGGTATCGGCCTGACCAACCTGTTCGGCCTGACCGCCGAGGGCCTGGTGGCCGGCACCCAGGAAATGGCGCGCCTGCAGACCATCCAGAGCGACTATGCCGGCAAGGTCGCCGACCTCAATGTGCCGCAGTTGCTGCTGTCGTTCATTCCGCAAAACCCGTTCGCCGACCTGGCGCGGGCCAAGCCGACGTCGATCATCAGCGTGGTGATCTTTGCCGCATTCCTCGGGGTTGCAGCGCTGCAACTGTTGAAGGATGACGTGGAAAAAGGTCGGAAAGTGATCAACGCCATCGACACCCTGCAAGCCTGGGTGATGCGTCTGGTGCGCCTGGTGATGAAGCTGACCCCATACGGTGTGTTGGCGCTGATGACCAAAGTGGTCGCTGGCTCCAACCTGCAAGACATCATCAAGCTCGGCAGTTTCGTGGTGGTGTCCTATATCGGCCTGGGCTTGATGTTTGTGGTGCATGGCGTGCTGGTGTCGGCCGCCGGGATCAACCCGTTGAGATTCTTCCGCAAGATCTGGCCGGTGCTGACGTTTGCTTTCACCAGCCGTTCGAGCGCTGCAACGATCCCGTTGAGCATCGAAGCGCAAACCAGCCGCCTGGGCATCCCGCAATCCATCGCCAGCTTCGCCGCCTCGTTCGGCGCGACCATTGGCCAGAACGGCTGCGCCGGCCTGTATCCGGCGATGTTGGCGGTGATGGTAGCGCCGACCGTTGGCATCAACCCGCTAGACCCGCTGTGGATCGCGACGCTGGTGGCGATTGTTACGTTGAGTTCGGCGGGTGTGGCTGGGGTTGGCGGGGGCGCGACGTTTGCCGCGTTGATCGTGCTGCCGGCGATGGGCTTGCCGGTGTCACTGGTGGCGCTGCTGATTTCGGTCGAGCCGTTGATTGATATGGGGCGCACGGCGTTGAACGTCAGCGGTTCGATCACGGCCGGGGCGATTACCAGCCAGGTGATGCAGCAGACGGATAAAGAATTGTTGGATGCGGATGAGCATTCTGAGTTGGCTCACGCTTAAGTCTTTCAGCGGCTGAGTGGGCCTCTTCGCGAGCAAGCCCGCTCCCACATTATTCCTGCGGTGTGCACAGCATTTGTGAACACCCGAGATCAAATGTGGGAGCGGGCTTGCTCGCGAAGCTCTTAGGCTTTTTCCCAAACTTCGAAGTTGTATGCCGGCTTGTCATCCACAGCCGGGTTTTCGATGTTGGACACCAGCTTCCACTGCCCCGAATCAAACTCCGGAAACCACGCATCCCCTTCCGGGCTCAGTGCCACACGGGTCAAGTACAACCGATCTGCCTGCGCCAACCCCTGCGCATACAGCTGCGCCCCGCCGATCAGCATCAGCTCATCGACGCCCTGCTCTTTGGCCCACTCTTCAGCGCGAACCACGGCCGCCTCCAGTGAGGGGTAGACCTCCGCGCCTTCGAGTACCAGACCCGCCTGACGACTGACCACGATGTTCAAGCGACCTGGCAATGGGCGACCGAGGGAGTCCCAGGTCTTGCGCCCCATGATGATCGGCTTGCCCAGGGTGGTGGCCTTGAAGTATTTGAAGTCCCCCGGCAGGTGCCAGGGCATGCTGTTGTCGATGCCGATCACGCGGTTTTCACCGAGGGCTGCGATCAGGCTGAGGGGGAGTGATTTAGTCATGCCGGCGAGGATACCAGAGCCGCGCTTACCCGGATAAGCGCCACAGCGGTTATGCTCACAGTTCAATTAAGCGACGGGATGCCGCGTGACTGAACTGAATAATCTCTGGCTGACAGAAACCATCCGCCTGCGCGAAGAACACGCCGGCCCCCTGGAAGATCTGGAAGCCAATCGGCTGGCCCGCAGCGCCGGCGGCGATCTGCCGGCACGCATACAACGCCGCGCCCTGTGGCTGGCGGAACGCGATGGCTTGAGCGAGGCACTCAAACACTGGCTGCAGGGCGCTCGACTGGCGCTGATCGTATTGGCGGTGCTGGCCGTGGTCAGCGGCACCGGCTTGGCCTTTGCCGCGATGGGCGACGGCCTGCACCCGGTGAATGTGTTCTGGGCGCTGGGCAGTCTGCTCGGGATTAACCTGATCCTGCTGTTGAGCTGGGCCTTGGGCCTGGTGTTTGCTGGCGAACACGGCGCCAGCCTCGGCCGCTTGTGGTTGTGGCTAAGCGAAAAACTCGCCCGGGACGCCAAGGCCGCACAACTGGCGCCGGCCCTGCTGCTGTTGCTGCAACGCCAGAAACTCAATCGCTGGGCCATCGGTGTTGTGGCCAATGGCCTGTGGTTGTTGGCGATGCTCAGTGCTTTGGTGATTCTGCTGACGTTGATGGCAACCCGGCGCTACGGCTTCGTTTGGGAAACCACCATCCTCAGTGCCGACACATTCATTGCCATGACCCAGGCCCTGGGTGCGCTCCCAGCCTTGCTTGGTTTCAGTGTGCCGACTGAACAGATGATCCGCGCCAGTGGCGACGCCGCACTGAATATCGAAAGCGCCCGTCAGGCCTGGGCGGCTTGGCTGGTGGGCGTGCTGCTGGTCTACGGCGTCGTGCCGCGCCTGCTGCTTGCAGTGTTTTGCCTGTGGCGCTGGAAAACCGGCAAGTCTGCCTTACGCCTGGATTTGAACCTGCCCGGTTATGCGCAACTGCGCGAACGCCTGATGCCTACCAGTGAACGCCTGGGTGTCAGCGATGCCGCACCGGCTCAACTTCATCGAGTGGAAAGCGGCGTCAGTGAACAACAAAGCGATGGCGCGCTATTGGTCGCGATCGAACTGGACGACGACCGCCCGTGGCCGCCACAACTGCCCAAGAGCGTCAGCAATGCCGGCATCCTCGACAGCCGCGAATCGCGGCACAAACTCCTCGAACAACTGAGCCGCTTTCCGCCTGCTCGCCTGGCGATCGCTTGCGATCCACGGCGCTCGCCGGATCGCGGCAGCCTGGCACTGATTGCCGAACTGGCCCGCAGCGCCAGCGCGACCCGCATCTGGTTGCTGCAAGCGCCGCCGGGTAAAGCGCTGGATGCCGAACGCCTCGGCGATTGGCACGTGGCGCTGCAACAGCTTGAGCTGCCGTTCGCCGATTGCGCACCGATGAACTGGCTGGAGACGGGCCATGACTGACACCAGGAAGCAGCCTCTGAAACTCGCGGTCGTCGGCCACACCAACGTCGGTAAAACCTCATTGTTGCGCACCCTGACTCGCGATGTCGGTTTCGGCGAAGTGTCCCACCGTCCCAGCACCACGCGGCATGTCGAAGGTGCGAGGTTGTCGGTAGATGGCGAACCTTTGCTTGATCTCTATGACACGCCCGGACTGGAAGACGCCATCGCCCTGCTCGATTACCTCGAACGCCTGGAGCGCCCCGGCGAGCGGCTGGACGGCCCGGCACGGCTGGCACGTTTTCTTGAGGGCAGCGAAGCCCGGCAGCGCTTCGAACAGGAAGCCAAGGTGTTGCGCCAGTTGCTGGCGTCGGACGCCGGGCTCTATGTGATCGACGCCCGGGAACCGGTCCTTGCCAAATATCGCGATGAGCTGGAAGTGCTGGCCAGTTGTGGCAAACCGCTGCTGCCGGTGCTGAATTTTGTCAGCAGCACCAACCACCGCGAGCCGGCGTGGCGTGAAGCGCTGGCGCGTTTGGGTTTGCATGCGCTGGTGCGCTTCGACAGCGTCGCACCGCCGGAGGATGGCGAACGCCGGCTCTATGAAAGCCTCGCGCTGCTGTTGGAACATGCACGTCCACAGCTTGAGCGGTTGATTGCCGATCAACAGGCACAACGCCTGGCGCGCCAGCAAAGTGCGGCGCGCTTGATTGCCGAATTGTTGATCGATTGCGCCGCCTGCCGGCGCAGCGTGGTCAGCGAGGCCGAACAGGAACAGCAAGCCATCAATGAATTGCGCAAAGCCGTTCGCCAGCGCGAACAACGCTGCGTCGAAGCCCTGCTCAAGCTCTATGCCTTCCGCCCACAGGACGCGGCGGCCAGCGACTTGCCGCTGCTTGATGGGCGCTGGGGCGACGACTTGTTCAACCCGGAAACCCTCAAGCAACTGGGCGTGCGGGTCGGCGGCGGGATCGCGGCCGGTGCAGCAGCCGGCGCCGGAGTCGACTTGCTGGTCGGCGGTATTACCCTCGGCGCGGCGGCTCTGGCCGGTGCGATTGCCGGCGGCGCCCTGCAAACCGTGCGCAGTTATGGCAGTCGGTTGCTGGGCAAGATCAAGGGCCAGCGTGAGCTGACGGTCGATGACAACGTGCTGCGGCTGTTGGCGCTGCGCCAACGGCAACTGCTGCAAGCGCTGGATGCCCGTGGGCATGCGGCGATGGACAGCATCCAGGTCGCCACGCCCCAGGACAAGACCTGGCGCGAGGGCACACTGCCGGAAGCGCTGAACAAGGCACGGGCGCACCCGCAGTGGTCGTCGCTCAATGCGCATCCAAAGTTGAATCAGGCGGAGCGTCAGGAGCAGATTGAGGAGTTGGCGCAGCAGCTTTGATGCGGTTGATCAGCGCCAGTTGAACTTCACATAGGTGGTGCTCAACACCATGACAAGCTGTTGGTCCACCGCATCCTGATTGCCGTCGTTATTCATGTCGTAATTGACCAGCCAGTCCAGCTTGCCGTCGTTATTGGTGTCGTAGGCCGAGGCGGTGTAAGCGATGCTTTGATCTGAAGGTTTGCCGACACCCTCATGAAAGTGCAGGCGTACGGTGTCTGGCGAGCCGTCCCTGGCAAAGTCCTCTGTAAATATCTTGAGATAACGCTCCCAGGTAGTTCCACGATTGAACCAATTGAGCCGCAGGAACGCGTCTGAAAACGATTTGAGTAACCGTTCGTCCTTAGTGTTTTCCTTACCGTCGTTATTCACATCGCCAACCTGAAAATCAACTTTGCCATCGGCAGTGATATCCAGTGCATATGCCTTGTGAACGAGCCGATCTTCGGCACCGTTAGTCTCTTCGAAGAAATGCAGGAGCACGGTGTCAGCCCTGCCGTTTGCGCTGCGGTCCTGGGCAGTGATTTTCAAATAACGCATGGGGATAGCTCAGATCAAAATAGGGTGATCAAGCTATCCCGTACCGCTGAAACCCTCTGCGCGAATAATCTCTACCTCGTGTAGGTTTTTTCAGCAGTACTTGTCGTTCAAGCCACCTTGGGCAAAAGGCCCAGAGCCTTGCGCTTCAAAATATCGAGATCCAGAAGCGGTACGTTCATCTCCTTGGCCATCTCATCCCACTGCCGCATGCGCAAACTCACCGTGCACAGCGGGTCTTGTTCGAACGCCTCTGCCTCGGCAGCCGACATCACCCCACCCTGATACTCCAAGGTCCGGCGACTGGCTTCGCTCAAGCGCTCGTAGTACCCCGGCTCTTTCAGCGTCAGATACCGCTTGGCTTGCACGTGGTACTCCACCAGCCGCGCCATGCGCTCGCTGAAGCCGACGCTGCGCAAGTAATTGGCGCCCAGCCGTTCATGGCTGACCACGCCAAAGCCGCCCATATTCTCGGCGCCTTCGGCGCAGATGTGCCCGATGTCATGGAAAAAAGCGGCAAGCACCACTTCGTCATCGAAGCCCTCGGCCATCGCGCACTGCGCGGCCTGGGACATGTGCTCGATCTGCGACACCGGCTCGCCGATGTAGTCGGCATCGCCGAAGCGTTCGTAGAGGGCGAAAACCTTGGCGACTGCTTGTTCGTTGGGGCTCATCAGAAGTCTCGCGATGAAGTGGGATGAGTGCTGAATTGTAGACCGCCTTCGCGGGCAAGCCCGCTCCCACAGTGGACAAGGTGATGGACAAATTGTGTGCACACCAACGATCCCTGTGGGAGCGAGCCTGCTCGCGAAGATGCCCTTTCAGGCGGCGGAGATTTACTTGGCCGCCACCTTCTCGGACTTGCCGTCATAACGCTTGCGCCATTCGGTCAAAATCTCGTCGCGATTCTTCGAAGCCCAGGCAAAGTCGTTCTTGATCAAGCGCTGTTCATAGTCAGCTGGCAACTCGGTCTGCGGCTTGGCGATTCCCGGCTGTGCGAGTACGGCGAAGTTTTCTTTATAAAGCTCCATCGCCTCGGGGCTGGCCGAGAAGTCCGCGAGTTTCTTCGCGGCGTCTTCATGTTGGGTACCCTTGATCACGGCCGTGGCTTCGATCTCCCAGCCCAGGCCTTCCTTCGGCAGGATGATGTCCAGCGGCGCGCCCTGGCGCTTGAGCTGGACAGCCGGGTATTCAAAGGAAATACCGATCGGGAACTCCCCCGCCGCCGCCAGTTTGCAAGGCTTGGAACCGGAGTGAACGTACTGGCCGATGTTCTGGTGCAGGCCGTCCATGTAGGCCCAGCCCTGCTTCTCGCCGAAGGTTTGCAGCCAGGCGCTGACGTCAAGGAAACCGGTGCCGGAAGACGCCGGGTTGGGCATGACGATCTTGCCTTTGTACTCTGGCTTGGTCAGGTCTTGCCAGCTCACGGGCTTGCTCAGGCCCTGCTTTTCGGCTTCGACGGTGTTGAAGCAAATGGTCGCGGCCCACACGTCCATGCCGACCCAGGCTGGCGGGTTGGCGGCGTCGCGGTAGTTGCCGCCAATCTTGCCAAGGTCTTTGGGCGCGTAGCTTTGCAGCATGCCTTGCTGGTCGAGGATTGCCAGGCTCGATGCGGCCAAGCCCCATACGGCGTCAGCTTGTGGGCGGTCTTTTTCGGCGAGCAATTTGGCGGTGATGATGCCGGTGGAGTCGCGCACCCATTTGATCTCGACGTCCGGGTTGGCTTTTTCGAACGCCTGCTTGTAGGTCTTGAGTTGCTCGGCTTCGAGGGCGGTGTACACCGTCAACTCGGTTTTCGCCGCAAAGGCGTTCAGGCTGAAAGCGGTGAGGACAGCAGCGGCCAGGGCCATAGGCTTGAACATGATCTTTTCCTGTAGTTGAGTTGAGAGGGTGAATCAGTGACCAGGCGCGGTCTGCCGCCAGGCTTGCGAGCGACGCAGCAAACCGCGCGAAGCCCAGGCCAGCAGCAAGGACACACCCGCCGAGGTGAACAGAATCAGGGTCGACATCGCCGCCGCACCACCGACATTGCCGGCGTCGTCCATGTTCAGCACCGCGACCGCCGCGAGAATGGTGTCGGGGCTATAGAGGAAGATCGCTGCCGAGACGGTGGTCATGGCCGAGACGAACAGGTAGCGCACAATATCCAGCAGCGCTGGCAGGCAAATCGGCACGGTGACCCGCAAGTAATGCCGATAAAGCGGCGCCTTGAGTGACAGCGCGGCGGCTTCGAACTCGGCATCGAGTTGGCGCAGCGCGGTGGTGGCGGTCATTTGCGCAGTGGTCAAATAATGCGCAATGGTGCAGACAACCAGCAGGGTCATGGTCCCGTAGAGCACATGCAGCGGGTTGCCGGTGAGGTTGAAGAAGAAGACGTAACCCAAGCCCAGCACCAGGCCCGGCACCGCCATCGGTACGAAACTGAGCATGCGCAGGGTCAGGTTCAGCCCGCGCTGGCCCTTGGTTTTCTCCATCAAGTAGGCGCCGGTGAAGATCAACAGGCTGCCGATCAGCGCCGTGCATAACGCCATCTTCACGCTGTTGCCATAGGCCAGCCAGCCGCCACCCGCGGTGTCGTTGAACTGGTAGTGGTTGAGTGACAGCGACAGGTTGTACGGCCAGAATTTCACCAGCGATGAGAACACCGCCATGCCGAACACCATTAGCAACGCGGCGCAGATCAGCAGAACCACGACCAGGTAGCAGCCGTCGCGCAGCTTCGACGGTGCCGGTTTAAAGACTTGCGCCCGACCGCTCATGGAATCGCCATGACGCCGGCGCAACCAGGCATCGACCCCGAAACTGAACAGCGCCGGCAGCAACAGCACCATGCCGATCAACGCGCCGCGACCGAACTGTTGCTGGCCGACCACCGCCTTGTAGGCTTCCAGTGCCAGCACTTGATAGTCGCCTCCGACCACCACGGGTACACCGAAGTCAGTAATGGTCAGAGTGAACACCAGACAGAACGCAGCAAATACCGCCTGACGGGTCGCCGGCCAGGTGATGCTGCGAAAGGCTTTTGCCGGACTGGCGCCCATACTCGAGGCGGCATCGAACAGGCGCGCATCCGCCAGGGAAAGCGCTGACAGCAAAATCATCAAGGCGTGTGGGAAGGTGTAGATGACCTCACCCAGAACGATGCCCCAGAAGCCGTAGATGTTATCCGAGAGCAAGCCGCGTAATAGGCCCTGGTTGCCGAACAGATAAACCAGGGCAATCCCCGGCAGCATCGAAGGCGCCATCAGCGGCAATAATGAAATCCCCCGCCAGATGCCCTTGCCGGGAATCAGGGTGCGTTGCAGGGCGTAGGCAAACAGGTAGGCCAGTGGTACGACAATGGCGGCGACGCTGAGAGATACCTTCAGGCTATTACCCAGCAACCAATGGAAATTGGCACTGCTGATCAATTCTTGAGCAGCCAACCAGCCTCCGCCCTGCCCGGCTTCGGCACTGAAGCCGCGCCAGAAGATGGCCAGCAACGGCATCAGTACCGCGACGCCAAGCAGCACCAGCAAGAGGACTTTGCCGCCGACCACGAACAGCCGGTCGCCAAGTTCGGCACGGGAATACTTCCGCACCTGCTTGTGCGTCAGCGGCAGCGCGATGTTCGAATTCATCAGGCAAACACCTGCAGGCTCTGTGGCGGCAAAGCCACCATGATCTGCTGCGCGCCAAGACGCGGCATGGCTTCGGGTGCCAGCTCGGCCAACAGTGCGTGGCCAGGCAAATGGTCGAGCTCGAAGCTCATCCGACAGCGATTACCCAGGAAGGTGATTTCGCGAACCCTGGCCGGAAACAGGTTTTCTTCATGCACCGGCGGATTGACGTTGATCGCTTCCGGGCGACAGAACAAACGACCCGAGGCATTTTTTGCGCTGCCGTCGGCCAGGCGCAGGTTCATCCCGCCGACTTGGGCGTGGCTGTCGCTGTTGCGGCTGAAAGGCAGCCAGTTGCCCTGGCCGACGAACTCCGCCACGAACGGCGTGGCCGGACGGTTGTAGATTTCCTGCGGCGTGGCGTACTGCTCGACTTGGCCGTTGTTCATCACGGCAATGCGGTCGGCCATCAGCATGGCCTCGTCCTGGTTGTGGGTAACCATCAGGGTGGTGATGCCGAGGCTGCGCTGCAACTGACGCAGTTCGGTGCACAGGTGCTCACGGACGCGGGCATCGAGTGCCGACATCGGTTCGTCCAGCAGCAACAACGAAGGTGCCGGGGCCAAGGCGCGAGCCAGCGCTACGCGTTGCTGCTGTCCACCGGACAACTGGCCCGGGTACTTTTTCTCACTGCCGCTCAGGCCGACCAGTTCCAGCATCTGACCGACACGCTGACGCACCTGTTCGCGGCCACTGCCGGCCAGACCGTAGGCAATGTTCGCTTCGACGGTGAGATTGGGAAACAGTGCGTAGGACTGAAACAGAATGCCGTAGTCCCGCGCTTGGGGCGCCAGGTGGGAAACGTCGCGATCGCCCAGGTACAGCTCGCCGCTGTCCTGCTTTTCCAGCCCGGCGATGCAACGCAGCAAGGTGGTCTTGCCGCAGCCCGATGGGCCCAACAAACACACCAGCTCACCGGCCGCCACGTCGAGGGAAACGTTATCCAGCGCAGTAAACGCGCCAAAGCGCTTCTGTACACCGCGCACCTTCATCGGTGCGCCAGGGTTGGTCAGGGCAGTTGCGATCGAGTTGTTCATGGACGGACCTCATCTGGCAGATGGGGCCATCCTAGGGTTGTAATGCGTCCGTCATGTGGCAGTGAGGCAAAAACCGCCGATAGTGGTATTCAAGGATTTTGGTTGCCTGGACTGACCTCTTCGCGAGTAGGCTCGCTCCCACAGTTGACCGCACGCCCCTGTGGGAGCGAGCCTGCTCGCGAAGAGGTCGGCATAGACACCAGAGATTCAGGCAGGAGACATTTCCTGCGCCAATCCCAGAAACGCCGCTGGCAACCGCGCGTTTTTTCGCTCCTTGAGGCAGTACAGGTACTCCGGAATCTGCGGCGCATTCTCGATGGTCAGCACGCGCAGTTGCGGATCATGCGGCACTTCCTGGCGGGCAATAATGCTGATGCCGATATTGCGCAACACCGCCTCACGGATCGATTCGCGGCTGCCAATCTCCAGCAGCGGCCCGAAACCGACACCGGCGCTGGCGAGCAACTCTTCGGTCAAACGCCGGGTGGTCGAACCCGGTTCTCGCATCAACAATGTGTGCCCTGCCAATGCGCCCAGCGGCACGTGATCGTGGACCGCCAGTGGATGATTGCGATGCACCGCCAGCACCAGCGGATCGCTGCCCAGCACCCGTCGAATCAGCCGCGCATCCTCCAGCAACTGCGAAGATGCCGCAACATCCACCCGGTACTCCTCCAAAGCTTCGAGCACCTGCTGGGAGTTGCCGATTTCAACCGACACCTCCACCTGCGGCAGGCGTTCGCGGAAGGTTTTCACCAAGTCGAGGATGTAGTACGGCGCCGTAGCGGCGATGCGCAACATGCCCTGGACCTGCCCGCTGTTACGCAGGAAGAACTCGATGTCGGCTTCCTGTTGCAGCAGTCCCTTGACCATCGGCAACAGCCGCGCGCCCTCATCGCTGACGCTCAGGCGACGGCCGCCCCGGTAGAACAACTCAACTGAGTACTGGCTTTCCAGGTTGCGAATCTGGGTGGTCACCGTGGGTTGGCTCAAACCGAGCTTTTTCGCTGCCAGGGTGATGCTGCCCAGGCGGGCGACCATGTAAAACGCCTTCAGCTCGGCACTCAGCACAACTGTCCCTCATCGTTTATTTGCGCAGCAGGCGCAAGCCATTGAACACCACCAACAGGCTCACACCCATGTCAGCGAACACCGCCATCCACATGGTGGCGAGCCCGGCGAAGGTTACCCCAAGAAAGATCGCCTTGATGACCAATGCCAGGGCAATGTTCTGCTTGAGGATGCTCGAGGTTTGTCGCGACAGACGAATGAAAGTCGGAATTTTGCGCAGATCGTCGTCCATCAGGGCGACATCGGCGGTTTCGATTGCCGTGTCTGTGCCAGCGGCAGCCATGGCGAAACCAATTTCGGCGCGCGCCAGTGCGGGCGCATCGTTGATGCCGTCACCGACCATGCCAACGTTATAGCCCTGAGCATACAGTGCTTCGATGGCTTGCAATTTATCAGAGGGCAGCAGATCCCCTTGTGCCTGGTCGATGCCAACCTGCGCGGCAATCGCCTCGGCGGTGTAGAAATTGTCGCCGGTCAGCATCAGGGTCTTGATGCCCAGGTCATGTAGTTGCTGGATCGCTTCGCGACTGGACTCCTTCACTGTGTCGGCCACGGCAAACAGCGCCAATGGGCCGGATGAATCGAGTAGTAGCACTACGGATTTACCCTGTTTTTCCAGCGCGAACAGCGTCTCTTCCAGCTCCGGTGAGCACAGGTTCAGGTCTTCGACCAGCCGATGGTTGCCCAAGTGATAGGTTTGGCCGTTGATGTCACCGCGCACTCCACGCCCGGCCAGCGCCTCGAAGTTATCCACAATCAACAGCGGGTGTTGTTTATCCACAGCGGCATTGGCGATGGCCAACGACACCGGGTGATCCGATCGACCGGCCAGTGCTGCGGCAATTGCCGGCACCGAGGCATCGGCCTTGGGATCAAGCTCCAGATAATCAGTCTGCACCGGCTTGCCGTGGGTAATCGTGCCGGTCTTGTCCAGCGCCAGATAGTCGAGCTTGTAGCCACCCTCCAGATAGACACCGCCCTTCACCAGAATACCTTTGCGCGCCGCCGCCGCGAGGCCGCTGACGATGGTCACCGGCGTGGAAATCACCAAGGCACAAGGACAGGCGACAACCAGCAGGACCAGCGCGCGGTAGATCCAGTCAAACCAAAGCGCATTGATGAACAGCGGTGGAATCACCGCCACCGCCAGGGCCAGGACAAACACCGCCGGGGTGTATATTTTCGAGAAGCGGTCAACGAAGCGCTGGGTCGGCGCCCGCGCGCCTTGAGCCTGTTCGACGGCGTGAATGATCCGCGCCAGCGTCGAATGGTTCGCTTCAGCAGTCACGGCATATTCCAGGGAACCGGCCTGATTGATGGTGCCTGCGAATACCTTGTCGCCAACGGTTTTCTCCACCGGCAGGCTTTCACCCGTGATCGGTGCCTGGTTGATGGTCGAACTGCCCGACACCACTTCACCGTCCAGGCCAATCCGCTCACCGGGGCGTACCCGCACCCGCGCGCCGAGTTCGATGGACTTGACGTTTTGCGCAATCCAGCGGCCATCGGCTTGCAACACCGTGGCCTGCTCCGGCGCCATCTGCATCAGGCCGCTGATTGCATTGCGCGCCCGGTCCAGCGACTTGGCTTCGATCAGCTCGGCCACTGTAAACAGGAACATCACCATCGCCGCTTCCGGCCATTGCCCGATCAGGATTGCACCGGTCACCGCAATGCTCATCAAGGCGTTGATGTTCAGGTTGAGGTTCTTCAGGGCAATCCAGCCCTTCTTGTAGGTTGCGAGGCCGCCACTGAGGATCGAGACCAGAGCGATGACCGCCACCACCCAATTCGGTGCAGCACTGGTGAAGTGAATCACTTCGGCCACCAGCGCACCCAGACCCGACAACGCCAATGGCCACCAAGGCTTTTTCACCGGCGCCGGGGCGGGCGCTTCAACACCCTGCTCCAGCGGCTCGGCCTGCATGCCGAGGGACTTGATGGCGTCGATGATCGGTGCAGTGCCTGTCAAGTCGTGGGTTACGCCGAGCACACGGTTGATCAGGTTGAATTCCAACTGCTGCACACCCGCCAGCTTGCCGAGTTTGTTCTGGATCAGCGTTTGCTCGGTCGGGCAATCCATGGCCTCGATGCGGAAAGTGCTCAACCGCGCGTTGGCGGTCGGCGTTTCGTTCAACTTGATCAGCGACGGCGCCGCCACTTTGGCGGAGCAGCAGGAATCCCCGGGGCCGCCATGCACATGTTTGTGCACAGGCTTGAGTTTATGGCTGTGATCGTGATCAGCCTCGGGTTTGTGGGTGTGAAGGGAATCGCTCATCGGGTCGCGTCCTTGAAGGTGCCTGTTGCCAAGTAAAGACCCTGTAGCCACTATAGGGTCAAGCACCTATTTGGAGATTGCCGTCATGAAGATTGGAGAGCTGGCCAAACTCACTGACTGCGCCGTGGAAACCATTCGCTACTACGAACGCGAGAACCTGCTGCCGGAGCCGGCCCGCAGCGACGGCAACTACCGGGTCTATACCCAGGCCCACGCTGAACGCCTGACCTTCATCCGCAACTGCCGCACCCTCGACATGACCCTTGAAGAAATTCGCAGCCTGCTGGCCTTTCGCGACAGTCCGCAGGATCAATGTGAAAGCGTGAATGCGCTGATCGACGAGCATATCCATCACGTCAAGGCGCGGATCGATGGTTTGCTGGCGTTGCAGACACAACTGCTCGACCTGCGCCAACGCTGTGGCGAAGGGCCGGATGTTGATCAATGCGGGATTTTGCAGAGGCTGGAAGTGAGTGGCGGGGTTGTGGCGACCGAGGTTGAGCATTCACATGTCGGCCGTAGCCACGGCCATTAGTAGTAGAGGATCGTTCCCATGCTCCGCGTGGGAATGCATCCCGTGACGCTCCGCGTCACAGTGGACGCGGAGCGTCCATGGCGGCATTCCCACGCAGAGCGTGGGAACGATCTGACGGCAGGCTTCAGACCGCCATTGGCGCGGTCATCGGCGCATGGTGTTCATAGCCTTCCAGCGAGAAATCACTCGGTTCCACCAGTTCCAGCCACTCCGGCTGGTAAACACCCGTCTTGGCAAACTCCGGTACGCGGTCGGAAATCACCAGTTTGGGCATCGGGAACGGCTCGCGCTTGAGCTGTTCGTTGAGCATGTCCAGGTGATTTTCGTAAACGTGGGCGTCGCCGATGAAATAGGTAAACCAGCGCGGCGTGTAGCCGGTCAGGCGACCGATCAGGCTTAGCAGCGCGGCGCCCTCGGTGAGGTTGAACGGCGTGCCCAGGCCCAAGTCGTTCGAACGGATGTAGAGGGTCAGGGAAATCTCCCTGGTCTCGACATTCGGGTGGAACTGGTACAGCAGATGGCACGGCGGCAGGGCCATTTCATCGAGTTGTGCGACGTTCCAGCCGTGAAACAGGATACGGCGGCTGCCCGGATCCTTGATGATGGTGTCGACGCACTGGCGAACCTGATCGATGGCCTTGTACAACACCACGTAGGCCTGGCCATCCTCTTCACCTTCGGCAATCTGGCGATAACCCTGCTTCAGGGTTTGCTCGATGGCGGCCGGATTGCTGACCGGGATCTGCTTGTACGCCGGCCATTTACGCCATTGCACGCCGTAGATCTCGCCGAGGTCGTCTTCACCCTGGCGGAACGGGTTGGCGAGCCACTGGGCGTTTTCATTGGCGTTCTGGTCCCAGACCTTGCAGCCCAACGCACGGAATTGCGCGGCATTGTTCACGCCACGCAGAAAACCGCACATCTCGCCAATGGCCGATTTGAAGGCCATCTTGCGTGTGGTGATCGCCGGGAAACCTTCCTGCAGGTCGTAACGCAGCATGGCACCCGGGAAGCTGATGGTGTTCACGCCGGTGCGATTGGCCTGTTTGGTGCCGTTCTTGATGACGTGGGCGACCAGTTCGAGATATTGCTTCATGAATTACCTGTGTCCTTGAACCCGCAGCATCGCTGCGGGATTCGAATTTTATACAGCTGCCGCTGGAGTCGCCGGGGCGCGGTGATACGCCAGCCAGATCAGGAACAACCCGCCGACGATCATCGGCACGCAGAGCACCTGGCCCATGGTTAGCCAGTTCCAGGCCAGATAGCCCAGTTGCGCATCCGGTACGCGGACGAACTCGACGATGAAACGGAAGATGCCATAGAACAGCGCGAACATCCCCGATACCGCCATGGTCGGCCGCGGTTTGCGCGAAAACAGCCACAGGATCAGGAACAGCGCGACGCCTTCGAGCGCAAACTGATACAGCTGCGACGGGTGACGTGCCAATTGTGCCGGATCAGTCGGGAAGACCATCGCCCACGGCACATCGGTAGCCTTGCCCCACAGCTCGGCATTGATGAAGTTGCCGATCCGCCCGGCGCCCAGGCCGATCGGCACCATCGGCGCGACGAAGTCCATCAGCTGGAAAAACGACTTGTTGTTCTTTTTACCGAACCACAAGGCTGCCAACATCACGCCGATGAACCCGCCGTGGAACGACATCCCGCCCTTCCACACTTCAAAGATCAACAGCGGGTTGGCGATATAAGCACTCAAATCGTAGAACAGCACATAACCCAGGCGACCACCGACAATCACCCCCATCGACATCCAGAACACCATGTCGGAGAGCTTCTCCTTGTTCCAGGTCGGGTCGAAACGGTTCAGCCGGCGCGACGCCAGCAGCCAGGCGCCGCCGATGCCGATCAGGTACATCAACCCGTACCAGTGGATTTTCAGCGGACCGATGGCCAAGGCCACCGGGTCGATCTGCGGGTAAGGCAGCATTGCGACTCCTCATGAGTTCAAATCAATTCCCGGGCGACGCTGTCACCTCAGGATTAAGCCAGGATTGTGTCGTGCGTCAGAGCAGATGCTTCAGACTAGAAACTTCAGGCCGACGCCAAACAGCAAAGCGGCAAACAGTCTTTTGAGCAACCTTGGCGACAGATTGTGCGCCAGTCGCGCGCCGAAGCGGGCGAAGACCATACTGGTCAGGGCAATGCCCAACAGCGCCGGCAAATAAATGAAACCGAGACTATGGGCCGGAAGCAACGGATCGTGCCAGCCCAGAATCATGAAAAATAATGCACTGGACAGCGCAATCGGCAGGCCGCAGGCAGAGGACGTAGCGACCGCTTGCTGCATCGGCACGCTGCGCCAGGTCAGGAACGGCACGGTCAGTGACCCGCCGCCAATCCCGAAAATCGCAGAAGCCCAGCCAATTACGCTGCCGGCTACGGTCAGACCGAGTTTACCCGGCACCGTTCGACTGGCCTTGGGCTTGAGTTCCAACGCCAGCTGCGCAGCAATGACCAAGGCAAACACGCCGATGATCTTTTGCAGGTTGGGCCCGGAGATCGCTTCGGCAGTCAGCGCGCCAAAACCCGCACCGATCAGAATGCCCAGGGTCATCCACGCAAAAATTGGCCAGCGTACCGCTCCACGGCGATGGTGCTCCCGAATGGCGTTGACCGAGGTAAAGATAATCGTCGCCAGCGAGGTGCCTACGGCCAGGTGCGTGAGGATCGACGGATCAAACCCCTGCGCCTTGAAGCTGAATACCAGCACCGGGACAATGATGATTCCGCCCCCCACGCCGAACAGCCCGGCCAGCACTCCGGCACAGGCGCCGAGCGCCAGATAGAGCAGAAATTCCATGCTTTTCCCCTCCCAACCCCAAAATCGGAGCGGCATGGTAACGGATGCATGGCCTCGGGCTCCACTGGATGGCGATGGATACCCGCACGATGACTGCGTAGAGTGGGAAAAAAACACACAAGGATCACCTTATGTGCCTGATTGTTTTTGCTTGGCGACCGGGCCACGCCCAACCGCTGATCGTGGCGGCTAACCGCGACGAATTTTATGCCCGCCCCAGCCTGCCACTGGCGCAATGGCCCGAGGCCCCCCAGGTGCACGCCGGGCGAGACCTGGAGGCGGGAGGAACCTGGCTCGGTGTCGGCGTCAACGGGCGCTTTGCGGCGCTGACCAACATCCGCGATCCGCATCGACCGCCAGGGCGCCGGTCTCGCGGTGAGTTAGTGGCGGGATTCCTCACCAAAGATGTGCCAATTGATGACTATTTAGCCGACGTTGTCGCCCGTTCGCCTGAATATGGCGGATTTAACTTACTGATCGGCAACGCCAATGAGTTGTGGCATTTCAATGCGCGGGAATCGGAAGCGGTGATGCTACCGGCGGGGATCTACGGCCTGTCGAACGCCGGGCTGGATACGCCGTGGCCGAAACTGCTCAGGGCCAAGGCAGCACTGGGCGAGGTACTGGATGATCCGCAACCGCAGTCTTTGCTGGCCTTGCTCAGCGATTCACAGCAAGCGCCGTTTGCAGACCTGCCAGACACCGGAGTGGGGTTGGCCACCGAGACGCTGCTGTCGAGTGTGTTTATTGCCAGCCAGAGTTATGGGACGCGGGCGAGTACGGCGTTGATTGTGCGGGCGGATGGCTCGCGGCATTTGGTCGAACGGAGTTTTGGGCCGTTTGGCGGGCATCTTGGGGAAGTGGATATTCGGCTTTAGTGTTGCGTTATTCGTGCGACCCTCTTCGCGAGCAAGCCCGCTCCCACATTTGAAATACGGTTAAATGTGGGAGCGGGCTTGCTCGCGAAGGGGGTGTAGCAAATTCAGAGAGGCTTGATCGCCGCCGGATTGATCATCCGCGCCAACCCCAGGTTCTTCAGCGCCAATTGCAGCGAGCTGTGGATAACTTGCGGGTTGTCGATGGTCATCAGTTCGGCGAGCAGCTGCTTGGCCTTGCTCAAATTGATCTGGCGCAGCATCCACTTCACCTTCGGCAAGTTGGTGGCGTTCATCGACAAGCTGTCGAAACCCATCGCCATCAATAGCACCGCCGCCGCCGGGTCACCGGCCATCTCGCCGCAGATACTCACTGGCTTGCCTTCGGCATGGGCGTCACGCACTACGGTTTGCAGGGCTTGCAGCACCGCCGGGTGCAGGTAGTCGTACAGGTCGGCTACTCGCGGGTTGTTACGGTCCACGGCCAACAGATATTGGGTCAGGTCGTTGGAACCCACCGACAGGAAGTCCACCTGCCGCGCCAGCTCCTTGGTCTGGTACACCGCTGCCGGAATCTCGATCATCACGCCAATCGGTGGCATCGGCACGTCGCAACCTTCGTCGCGAACCTCGCCCCAGGCCCGGTGGATCAGGTGCAGGGCTTCTTCCAGCTCATGGGTACCGGAGATCATCGGCAGCAGAATCCGCAGGTTGTTCAAGCCTTCACTGGCCTTGAGCATGGCGCGGGTCTGCACCAGGAAGATTTCCGGGTGGTCGAGGGTGACACGAATGCCGCGCCAGCCGAGGAACGGGTTGTCTTCCTTGATCGGGAAGTACGACAGCGACTTGTCGCCGCCGATGTCCAAGGTACGCATGGTCACTGGCTGTGGGTGAAAAGCGGCCAGCTGTTCGCGGTAGATCGCCAGCTGTTCCTTTTCACTCGGGAAGCGCTGGTTGATCATGAACGGTACTTCGGTGCGGTACAGACCTACGCCTTCGGCCCCGCGCTTTTGCGCGCGCGCCACATCCGCCAACAGGCCGGTGTTGACCCAGAGCGGCATGCGGTGGCCATCGACCGTGATGCACGGCAGATCGCGCAGCGCATCCAGCCCGAGGGCCAGTTGCTTTTCTTCTTCGACCACCTCGGCGAACTGCTTGCGCAGCACGTCGCTGGGGTTGGTGTAGACCTCGCCGCGGTGACCGTCGACGATCATGCCTATGCCGTCGACCTTGGAATACGGCAGGTCCACCAGGCCCATCACCGTTGGAATGCCCATGGCCCGGGCAAGGATCGCAACGTGGGAGTTACCGGAGCCAAGCACCGAAACCAGGCCCACCAGCTTGTTTTCCGGAACCTCGCCGAGCATGGCCGGCGTCAGTTCCTCGCTGACCAGGATGGTGTTGTCGGGATAGACCAGGGTTTGCTGGCGCTCTTCCTGCAAATAAGCGAGCAGGCGACGACCGAGGTCCTTGACGTCCGACGCACGCTCACGCAAGTAAGCGTCGTCCATCAATTCGAAGCGGTTGACGTGATCGGTGACCACTTGGCGCAACGCGCCCTGGGCCCACTGCCCGGTCTTGATCACGGTGGTCACTTCGCTGCCAAGCGCCGCATCGTCGAGCATCATCAGGTAGACGTCGAACAACGCGCGCTCTTCCGGGCGCAATTGCGTGGCGAGCTTGGCGGACAACGCACGCATGTCAGCGCGCACACCTTCGATGGCGGTCTTGAACAGACCCAGTTCCGCTTCGATGTCGGTGATGGTCTTGTCGGGCACCACGTCCAGGTCGGCCGGCGGCAGCATGACCACCGCCGTACCGACCGCCGCGCCGGGCGAGCCCGGCACGCCGATGAACTTGGCTTCCTGGATACCCTTGCCCTGCCGGCCCAGGCCACGGATCGAACCGGTGGCCTCGGCGTGGGCGATAACCCCGGCGAGTTGCGCGCTCATGGTCACGAGGAAGGCTTCTTCGCCTTCATCGAACTGGCGGCGCTCTTTTTGCTGGATAACCAACACACCGACGACACGGCGGTGGTGGATGATTGGCGCCCCGAGGAACGAAGCGTAGCGCTCTTCACCAGTTTCGGCGAAGTAGCGGTAGCGCGGGTGATCCGCGGCGTTTTCGAGGTTCAGGGGTTCTTCACGCGTGCCGACCAAACCCACCAGACCTTCATTGGGCGCCATGCTGACCTTGCCAATCGAGCGCTTGTTCAAGCCCTCGGTAGCCATCAACACAAAGCGGTTGGTCTCGGGATCAAGCAGGTAGACCGAGCAGACCTGGCTGCCCATGGCCTCTTTGACGCGCAACACAATAATCCCCAACGCCGCCTTGAGATCCTTGGCGGAGTTAACTTCCTGGACGATCTTGCGCAGCGTATTGAGCATGGCTCGGGGTCGAACTCCGTCGTCAGTCGCGCGCTAAAAGGCGCGGGGCAAGCTCTTTGAGGGCGCGTCGATACACCTCGCGCTTGAATGTCACCACCTGGCCCAACGGATACCAATAACTGACCCAGCGCCAGCCATCGAATTCCGGTTTACCGGTCAAATCCATCCGCACCCGCTGCTCATTGGAGATCAGGCGCAGGAGAAACCATTTCTGCTTCTGGCCGATGCACAGCGGTTGGCTGTGCGTCCTGACCAGACGTTGCGGCAAACGATAGCGCAACCAGCCCCGAGTGCAGGCGAGTATTTCAACATCTTCGCGCTCCAGGCCCACTTCTTCGTTCAGCTCGCGGTACAAGGCGTCTTCCGGCGTCTCCTGGGGGTTGATCCCGCCTTGAGGAAACTGCCAGGCATCTTGATTGATACGGCGAGCCCATAGCACCTGGCCGGCATCATTCGTGAGAATGATCCCGACATTAGGACGGAAACCATCGGGGTCGATCACGGCAACAACCTCGCAAACGCATGTCATCGCATTGTTCCACAAAGGTTGTTAAGGCAGCAACGCGCCGGCCTACGTTATGTGCACTCTTGTGAAAAGTCCGTATTCTGGACGCCTTTCTACAGACTTTTCAGCGAGTAACTGCAATGCGGCTGGCTTTATTCGACTTGGACAACACGCTTCTGGGCGGCGACAGTGACCATGCCTGGGGCGATTACCTTTGTGAACGCGGCTTCCTCGACGCCGTCGCCTACAAGGCCCGTAACGATGAGTTCTACCAGGACTACCTGGCTGGCAAGCTCGATAACGACGCCTACCTGAACTTCTGCCTGGAAGTGCTCGGCCGTACCGAGATGGCCACCCTGGATCTATGGCACAGCGACTACATGCGCGACTGCATCGAACCGATCCTGCTGCCCAAGGCGATCGAGTTGCTGGCCCAACACCGCGATGCCGGCGACAAACTGGTGATCATCACCGCCACCAACCGCTTCGTGACCGGCCCGATTGCCGCGCGCCTGGGCGTCGAGACCCTGATCGCCACCGAATGCGAAATACAGGACGGCCGGTACACCGGGCGCAGTACCGATGTACCGTGCTTCCGTGAAGGCAAGGTGACAAGGCTCAATCGCTGGCTGGAAGAAACCGGGCACAACCTCGAGGACAGCTACTTTTATAGCGACTCGATGAATGACCTGGCGTTGCTGGAGCAGGTGGCGAACCCGGTGGCGGTCGATCCGGATCCGAACTTGCGCGCCGAGGCCGAGAAGCGGGGCTGGCCAGTAATCAGTCTGCGCGGCTGATATTGCCTTCGCGAGCAGGCTCGCTCCCACAGTGGATGTGTGAACGACACAATTCCCTTGTGGGAGCGAGCCTGCTCGCGAATGGGGCAACACGGTTTAAAGGGTTAAACCGGTTTGGCGCCCATTAACCCGGCAATCGCCACAAAGCAGACAAAACTGAACAACGCCAGGGCAAAGGTAAATCTGCCCACCCCACCCGGCGTCTTGCGCACCTTGTTCAGCCTTACCAACAACCAGAACCACGCCAGCGCCGCCACGGTGTAAAGCACACTGGAAGCCAGCAACCAGGTCTGCCCCAACGGCCAGCCCACCAGGTGCACCATCCACCAACCGGTAAACGGCATGCTCAGCAATGCCAGCCCCATCAACAGCCAGACGAACACCCGTGGCCGTTGCAGCGTACGGCTGCCCGCTGTCGCGTCGCCGTTACGCCGGGTTCGCCAGACCCAAATCCCCAGGCCCAGCGCACAGACCAGCAACACCACCGTCGCCACCGTGTGCGCCGCTTTCAGGGCCGTCAACGTTTCCATGGTTCGATTTCCTTAAGGGCCTGCCCATCAGCGTAGCCGCTCAGCCAAGAAACAACTGATAGGCCGGGTTGTCGGTTTCGTCCCAGAACGGGTAGCCAATTTCTTCCAGTGCTGCCGGCACCAGGTGACGCTCCTCATGGGGCACCTGCAGGCCCGCGACCACACGACCATCGGCCGCACCGTGGTTACGATAGTGGAACATGGAAATGTTCCAGCGCCCGCCGAGCTTGTTGAGGAAGTTGAACAGCGCGCCCGGACGCTCCGGGAATTCGAAGCGCAGGATCACTTCATCGACCACATGTGCCGCGCGACCGCCGACCATGTGGCGGATGTGCAACTTGGCCAGTTCGTTGTCGGTCAGGTCGACGACCGGAAAGCCCTGCTCGCCCAGGCTGGCGATCAGCGCGCGACGCGGGTCGGTTTCCGGATGAGTCTGCACCCCGACAAAGATGTGCGCTTCGCTGCCAGTGTTGTAGCGGTAGTTGAATTCGGTGATCTGGCGTTTGCCGATGGCTTCGCAGAACGCCTTGAAACTCCCCGGCTGCTCAGGGATGGTCACGGCGATGATGGCTTCACGGCCTTCGCCCAGTTCAGCGCGCTCGGCGACATGGCGCAGGCGGTCAAAATTGACGTTGGCCCCGGAGTCAATGGCCACGAAGGTCTGTCCGGTGACGCCGCGGGACTCGACGTACTTCTTGATCCCGGCCACGCCCAAGGCGCCGGCAGGTTCGGTGATCGAACGGGTATCGTCGTAGATGTCCTTGATCGCCGCACAGATTTCGTCGGTACTGACGGTGATGACTTCGTCGACGTAGTCTTTGCAGATATCAAAAGTGTGCTGGCCGATCTGGGCCACCGCGACGCCATCGGCGAAGATGCCCACGGTCGGCAATACCACACGCTCACCCGCCGCCATGGCGGCTTGCAGGCAATTGGAGTCGTCCGGCTCGACACCGATGACCTTGATGTCCGGCCGCAGGTACTTCACGTACGCCGCGATACCGGCGATCAGGCCGCCGCCACCGACTGGAACGAAGATCGCATCCAGGGGCGCCGGGTGTTGGCGCAAGATTTCCATCGCCACTGTGCCCTGCCCGGCAATGGTGTGGGGATCGTCGTAGGGGTGAATGTAGACGTAGCCTTTTTCGTCGACCAGTTTCAACGAGTAGGCCAGGGCCTCCGGAAACGAATCGCCGTGCAGCACCACTTTGCCACCGCGCGAACGCACGCCTTCGACCTTGATCTCGGGCGTGGTCTTGGGCATGACGATGGTGGCTTTCACGCCCAGGACCTTGGCCGCCAGGGCCAGGCCTTGCGCGTGATTACCCGCCGAAGCGGTAACCACGCCGCGAGCGCGCTCTTCATCGCTCAGCTGCGTCAGCTTGTTGTAGGCGCCGCGAATCTTGAACGAGAACACGGGCTGCAAGTCTTCACGCTTGAGCAAAATCTCGTTGCCCAGCCGCTCGGAGAGCTGGCGAGCAGTCTGCAATGGGGTTTCTACGGCAACGTCATAAACGCGCGAGGTGAGGATCTTTTTGACGTACTGTTCAAGCATCGGAAAGCATCACTGAGCGGGTTGGGCAGGATCAAGGAGTCTAACCCGGCTTTTAGCCGCACGACCACCTGTTGTAGGAGCGAGCATGCTCGCGAGAAACCCAAAGGCGCTGCGGGGTGCCTGGTTTCACGCGTTATCGTTCACGGCTATCGCGAGCATGCTCGCTCCTACAGGGAACAGTCACGGACCGCCAATCGGACAATGACCTTCCCTGCCCCGAGGCCTATAATGCCAGCCTTTCGTTCTCTCTTCGGCACTTCGGAGCCCGCATGACCCAGGATCAACTCAAACAGGCAGTAGCCCAGGCCGCCGTCGACTTCATCCTCCCGAAACTCGACGACAAGAGCATCGTTGGGGTCGGCACCGGCTCCACCGCCAACTGCTTCATCGATGCCCTGGCCAAGCACAAGGGCGCGTTCGATGGCGCGGTCGCCAGTTCCGAAGCCACCGCCGCACGCCTCAAGGGCCACGGGATCCCGGTCTATGAGCTCAATACGGTCAGCGACCTGGAGTTCTACGTCGACGGCGCCGACGAGAGCGACGAGCACCTGAACCTGATCAAGGGCGGCGGCGCAGCCCTGACCCGTGAGAAGATCGTCGCGGCCGTGGCCAAGACCTTCATCTGCATCGCCGACGCCAGCAAACTGGTGCCCGTCCTCGGCGCCTTCCCGCTGCCCGTGGAAGTGATCCCGATGGCCCGCAGCCACGTGGCCCGCCAGCTGGTGAAACTCGGCGGTGATCCGGTCTACCGTGAAGGTGTAGTCACCGACAACGGCAACATCATCCTCGATGTGTTCAATCTGGAGATCACCAATCCGGTGGAACTGGAGTCGCAGATCAATGCGATCGTCGGCGTGGTCACCAACGGCTTGTTCGCGGCGCGCCCGGCGGATCTGTTGTTGCTGGGCACGAGCGAAGGTGTGAAAACCCTGCGCGCCGAGTAAAACATACGCCCCCTTGTGGGAGCGGGCTTGCTCGCGAATGCGGTGTGCCAGTCAACAGAGATGTCACTGACACACCGCATTCGCG